>JBGCDC010000221.1:0-4551 GCA_045105055.1 Phycisphaeraceae bacterium
TACAAGGTGGTCGGTATGGAAGTGTTCGTCAGCCATCGTTGTTCGAGTTAAACTATCAGGTTTACCAAAGTCAGGCCCCCGGCATGCAAATTTGCCACGGACGAAAACACCGCGCCGGGATGCAAGGAAGCAGCAAAAAAAGAAAGGCCAAACCCTATGAGCCAACTCAACGAATACACCGGCACGTTCGAACTCGAATTCGAACGCCCCCTGACCAAGCTCGAACGACAGATCGTCGAGCTCGAACAGCAGAACGACCCGTCGCAGTCGGCCATCGGCCTAGACCCCAATGTCGACCTCGGCACGGAGATCCGAAAGCTCCGCCAATCGCACACCGCGATGCTCAAAAAAATCTACAAGAACCTGCCCCCCGCCAACGTGGTCCAGGTCGCTCGGCACCCCAACCGCCCGCAGACCATCGACTACATCAACAGCTTCGTAAAAGACTTCACCGAGTTGCACGGCGACCGCGCGTACGGCGACGACCAAGCCATGATTTGTGGCTTCGGCCGAATCGGCCCGCACAAAGCCCTAGTCATCGGCCACCACAAAGGCAAAGACACCAAAGACAAAATCGCCGCCAACTTCGGCATGCCTCACCCCGAGGGCTACCGCAAAGCGCTGCGCTGCATGAAGCTCGCGGAGAAGTATGGCCTGCCCGTGGTGACGTTCATCGACACCCCCGGCGCCTACCCCGGCATCCAAGCGGAAGAACGCGGACAGGCCGAGGCGATCGCGGTGAACTTGCAAGAGATGTCTCGGCTCAAGACGCCGATCGTCAGCGTCGTCATCGGCGAAGGCGGCTCGGGCGGTGCGCTAGGCATCGCGGTGGCCGACCGCGTCGCCATGCTGCAGTACGCTTGGTACAGCGTGATTAGCCCGGAAGGTTGCGCCGCGATTTTATGGAAGCAGGCCACGCCGGAGAACAACGCCGAGGCCGCGGAGTCACTCAAGCTCACTGCGAAAGACAACCTCCGCTTAGGCACGATCAACGACATCATCGAAGAGCCTTTAGGAAGTGCGTATCGCCGCCCCGGCATGATGGCCGACAAACTCGAGCAATACCTCGTCGGCGCAATCCGCGACCTCAAGCGATTCAAGACAGACAATCTGCTCGACAAGCGCTACAACCGCCTACGCGAAATCGGCGAGCTGACGGAGGCGTGATGGACGAAACAAACAACCTCATCACATTCCGCAATGTCGATCTTGAGATCGAATCGCGCGAGCCAATCGATAAGATCATCGAAGACTTTGGTGAGAATGTGATGGTTCTGTATCACCGCGCGGAGCCTAAGAGACATTTCGCAAGCTTTGAAATGGCACACACTGACGGTGATGCCGAGACAATCGTAGGGGTATTTTGTACCCTCATCTACGGCCTTGAAGAAGAAGCTCGTCAACAATGGGACGCTTGCGTCACACGAAACTTCGACATTGGTTATGAGAGCGGCGAAGCACCTCATTCGTATCAATCAATCCTGCATCACGAAACGATTGAAGCTGTCGCAGAGATTGGCGGGGCAATCGTCATCACTATCTATCCGGTTTACAAAGACCCTAAGCCAGCGACTCCAGTCGATCCCCTTGCTTAAGCCCTTGCCCACGCGCGAAGTCATCGGCAGACATCGCTTTGCCGCCTGGGGCTTGCACTTCAACTAATTTCACGGCAGTTCCTTCGACACAGGCGACACATAATTCGTTGCCGATCGTGCCCGCTAGGGAAATTTGGTTGCTAGCGGATTCCGTCACCCGCTTGATCGTCAACAGCCCCTTGTCTTCGCCATCCGCATTGCGCCAGCGCACTCGGCAGCCGGGCCAAGGCGTCAGACCATGAATACGAGACCGCACTAACGGAGCGGGTTGATCAAACGACACCGTGCCGTCGGCCTTGGTGAACTTGCGAGCCTTGGTTGCCTGGGCCTCGTCCTGTTCGATTGGGTTCAGCGCGTTGTTCGCAAGTTGCTGCAAGACTTGGCCAATCGTTTGCGGGCCGAGCTGAGACAATCGATCGTGCAGTTCGCCTGCGGTTTCGTTCGGATCGATCGGCGTATCCGCAGTCGCGTAGACCAAGCCCGCGTCCATTCGCTGAGCCAATGCGATGACGCTCACGCCCGTCGTCGGCTCGTTATCGATCATCGCCCAATTGATCGGCGCTGCACCGCGGTACTTCGGCAGCAGCGACGCGTGCAAATTCACCGCCAGCCTACCCATCGCATCGATTAAGTCCGGGCCGAGCTTCTGGCCAAACGCGATGACGACTGATGCGTCCGCCTCGTAGCTTTTCATCTGTTCGACAAACTCGGGCGTGTTCACATTCTCAACGCGCGGCACGGCGTAGCCTTGATCCAGCGCCCACTGCGCGATCGGCGTCGGCGTCAACACGCGCTTGCGGCCGGCAGGTTTGTCCGGCTGTGAAATCACTTCAACAACTTCGTGTTGATCACAGAGGGATTGCAGCGTGGGCAAACCAAACGCGCCAGAGCCAAAAAAAAGCAGTCGCATTACTTGGCCTCTTCAAGCTCGCGGATGGCGCGCTTGTTGGCCATGCGATCCATGGTCGACATGTTGTCGATGATGAGCACGCCGTCGAGGTGGTCGTTTTCGTGCTGCCAAATGCGCGCGAGCAAATCGTCGGCCGACTCTTCAAAAGCCTTGCCGTCTAAGCCCGTCGCGCGGATCGTGATTCCCGATGGCCGAGCGACCTCGACCGTGATGTCTGGCAGCGATAAGCACCCCTCGTCGCGTGCCGCTTTGCCGCCCGTTGGGTCGCTGAGTTCCGGGTTGATGTAGACGCGGTCGTCGTCGGGCTCGCCGGTCGGATTGGCGACAAACATCCGCCAGGCAAGACCGACCTGCGGCGCCGCGAGGCCCACGCCCGGGGCCTGGTGCATCAGATCGATCATCTTGGCCGCGACCGCCTTGACCTCGTCGTTGACCTCCGTGATAGGCTCGGCCTTCTGCCGAAGGACATCGTGCGGGTAATGCACAATCGCGAGTTGTTCAGGGTCAATCAGCATGCAAGAATCGTATGCCCGACCACGGGGCTCCGCAAACACGGCTAAAATTTCGTTAAAGCATTGCTGCGGCAACACTTGCCCACCGATCAGCCCATACGTGCTAGGAATGGCCTTTTCGACCGATAAAAGCACTTTTATTAGTCGATCAGCCGACCGTGCAGAGGGGCAAAATCGAGCTAATCCGTGATATAATCACAACTTGCCGCTTGACGACCTCTTTGGGGCATGTCATACTTAATTCAGTTGATGGGCCTGCACCCATTCGGAGCCAACCGGGACTCCGCGAATCATCTTCTCGGCCTTTCCCAACGGCGACTCTCGCCAATAACCCCTCAAGGTCAACCCGATGTCGACCGTTACCAAAAAAGAATTGATCGATAACATCGCCCTAGCCACAGGCGAAAAACGCGTCGTCGTCAAGCAGGTTGTCCAGAGCTTCCTCGACTCTATCGTCGTCGAGCTAGGTAAGGGCAACCGCTTGGAGTTCCGAGACTTCGGCGTCTTCGAGATCAAGCAACGCCGCGCACGCATGGCCCAAAACCCGCGCACCCTCCAACCCGTCGAGGTCCCGCCAAAACGTACCGTTAAGTTCAAAGTCGGTCGCCTGATGAAGCAGACCCTCAGTGAGCCCGCAGCCAATGGCGACAACCCCGCGGATCTCGAACCCGACGACAACGACACCCCAATCGCCTGATCGGCCGTGCCAGCGTTACCCCACGACAAATCTGAACCCGAGCCAGCCGAGCAACCCGCGCGGAGCCTGTGTGATGCCAGTGCCGCCGAACTCAGTGATCTCCAGCAAGCCAGCCGACTACGACAGCTGCGGACCTTCGCGCCACAAGGACGCAAGATCGTCATCGACGGTCGCGAGTTACTCAACTTTGCGAGCAACGACTATCTTGCCCTGAGTCAGCATCCCAAACTGATCGCGGCCGCCGTCGAGGTAACCCATCGCTTCGGCGTCGGCTCAGGCGCATCACGCCTCGTCTCCGGCACGCACGAGATCCATACGCAAGTCGAGGCACAGTTCGCCAAGTTCAAACACGCCGAAGCATCGCTATTGTTGCCGACGGGTTACACGGCCAACCTCGCGGTGCTCACGACGCTAGCCGGGGCCAATGATCTGATCGTGATGGACAAGCTGGTACACGCGAGCTTGATCGACGCCGCGCGAGCAAGCGATGCGCAGCTGCGCACCTATCCGCACCTCGACTTAACGCGGGCCGAATCGCTCCTGAATCGGCACACAACCGGCCGACGATTCATCGTGACCGACAGCGTCTTCTCGATGGACGGCGACTGCGCGGACCTACCCGGACTCTGCGACTTGGCGGACCGATGCGACGCCTCACTCATCGTCGACGAAGCCCACGGCACGGGTGTACTTGGCGACGACGGCAGCGGCCTCGCTTCCGCACAAGGCGTCGCCGATCGCATCTACACCTGCGGCACCGGCGGCATCGTCGTCTCTACCGCAAGCAAAGCCCTCGGCAGCCTCGGCGGCATCATCACCGCAGACCGCCCCATCATC
>JBGCDC010000222.1:0-3093 GCA_045105055.1 Phycisphaeraceae bacterium
GGCTATCGTTTGTGTGAATAGAAAATAACTGTTACTGAATCGCGTCCCACAGATCAAAGACCGGCAGGAGCATGCCGACGACAATTGCGCCGACCAACGACGCCATCACAAAGAGCATCGCAGGCTCGGCCAGCGAGACAAGTACGCGGAGCTGTCGGTCGAGCTCTTCTTCGAATTCCTCGGCCATACGAACTAGTTCTTCGGAGATCCGTCCCGACTCTTCCGCAACCGACACCATCTCGACAACCGAGGTGGGGAACAACTGCGGGCACTCGCCGAGGCTGCGTGCTAGGGGGGCACCTTCTTGCACATTGCTAATCGCGCGATCGACCGCGTCGGTCAGGGTCTGATTACCGATCGCAGCACGCGCGACTTTGAGCGACGAGATCAACGGCACACCCGCGCCGACTAGCGTGCCAAGCATCCGACAAAATCGTACCAGCGAGAACTTCGCGGATGCGGCGCCGATGCCCGGCAGTTTGAGCACGATCTCGTCGCGTTTACGGCGGCCCGCCTCGCTGGACAAGAGCTGCTTCGCGATGAACAGGAGTAGCACGATGCCGATCAGCACGAACAAGCCGTAGTTCAACAACGCGTAACTCGCGCCTTGGATAAGGCGTGTCAGTAGCGGTAACGTCTGGCCGAACTCTTCGAAAATCGTTGAAAAACGTGGGATAAACCAAGTCAGTAAGAAGATAACCACGCCAGTGGCGATGACCGCGAGCACAACCGGGTAGATTAACGCCGTCGCGACCTTGCTCTTTAATTCCCGCTCGCGTGACATGAAGTCAGCGATCTGTTTAAGCACCACATCGAGGAATCCCCCCGCTTCGCCTGCCCGGACCATCGCGACATAAATCGGTGGAAACGACTTGGGAAACTGAGCAATCGCGTCGGCAAGCGCAGTGCCATCGATCACCATCTCACGTACCGCGTCCCACTGCGCCTTGGCACCTGGGTGCGACGTCTCTCGGTTGAGGATTTCAAGTGAACGAGCGAGCGGAACACCCGCCGCGAGCAGATTGCCGAGTTGACGAACAAACGCTAGTACGTGCTTGGGCTTCACGCGTTGACCAAAGGCCCCAAAGCGAACGCGATCTACAGAGCCGCTTTTCGAACTGGCGACTGCGCTCTTGCCCGGTGCTGTGGCCGAGACATCGACCGGCACCAGCCCGAGCGTTTCGATCGAAACGAGCGCCGCGCTGCGATCATCGGCATCCAACCGGCCGGTCGTGCGCTTGCCCTGCGTATTCAGTGCGGTATAGGCAAAGGTCGGCATCGACTACGCACCCTCCGTGCCGAGCTTGGCGTCACGCATGGCAGTCGCTCGCTCATCCTTAGTCACACGCAAAACCTCTTCAACCGTGGTCATGCCCGACTGGATCAATCGCCAACCATCTTCGCGCAGCGATTTCATACCTTGATCGATCGCAGTCCGCCGGATAACACGTGCCGAGGCGTTCTCCGTCACGTGGTTACGCAACTCATCCGTGATCGGCATGATCTCGAAGATACCTTTTCGCCCCTTGTAACCCGTACCACTGCAGGCCGAGCAACCCCGCCCGTGATACAGCGCATCGGGCAAATCACTGCCAAACTCGCTCCGGACACGTTCGGCGTCCTGCATCGGGATCGCTTCTTTACACTCTTGGCAAATCAATCGGACCAGCCGCTGGGCAACAACCGTCTCAAGCGATGACGCCACAAGGAAAGGCTCGACCCCCATGTCGATCAGCCGAGTGATCGCACCCGGCGCATCGTTGGTGTGCAGCGTCGAGAACTCGAGGTGACCGGTCAGCGAAGCCTGCACCGCGATGTCTGCGGTTTCTCGGTCACGGATCTCGCCGACCAGCACGACGTCTGGGTCGTGTCGAAGCACCGCACGCAGTCCGCGGGAAAAGGTGAGGCCGGTTTTCGTATCGACTTGGATCTGATTGACGCCCTCGAGGTGGTACTCGATCGGGTCTTCGATGGGGATGATTTTGCGTTCGACGTCGTTGATCTGTGCAAGTGATGCGTATAGCGTGGTCGTCTTACCCGAGCCGGTCGGCCCGGTGACGAGCACGATCCCGTGCGGCTGGCCGAGCACCTTGCTGTAGTTCTTAAGGTCGTTCCCCGCCATCCCCAAGCCCATAAGGCCGACGAGTGTTGAAGAACGATCAAGCAATCGCAACACGACCGCCTCGCCAAAGAGCATCGGGATCACCGACACGCGGACATCGACCTCACGGCCAGCGACGATCAGCTTAATCCGCCCGTCTTGCGGCAAGCGCTTTTCCGCGATGTCCAACTGACTGAGAATCTTGAGTCGTGAGACGATCGCAGCCTGGAACCGACGAACCTCCGCAGGCATCGCGGCTTCTTGCAAAACACCATCGACGCGATAACGCACACTCAGCCGACCCTCGAATGGCTCGAAATGCACGTCCGTCGCCCGCCGATCAATCGCTTCAACAAGCACCTGATTGACGAACTGAATGATCGAGGCATCTTCAGCATCGTCCGCCAAATCGACGTTGCTTACATCGTCATTGACGACCGCGATCCCGCCGTGCTGCATCAGCGACTGCATTGTCGCCGCACCGACGCCCAGATGCTTTCCCAAAGCCTTTGCGATCTGGCTCGACGTCGCAAGCACAGGCTCAATATCCAACCCCGTCGCCACACGCAATTCATCTAGGCCTGTCGAATCGCAGAGTGAACTAGTCGCAACCCGAAGACGTCCATCGACTTCATCAATCGGCATCAGCTTACGCCGACTCAGCACATGCGCAGGTAGCTTCGCAAGTAACTCCCGCGCGGGGGTGATGCCCTCTAAATCGATGAGCTCAACACCAAATTCCTTTGCGAGCACCGGCAAGAGGCGATCTTCGGTCAACCCATCAACCGACAACACCGCACGTTCTAAAACCTCACCCTGATCGATCAAACGCGTCGCATCCGCGACCGCACGATCATCGAGTAGGCCGAGGAGATTGAGTTTATTTAGGACCTGCTGCATGGTGTGTGCGGACGAACGATTTGAGAAATTAAGAACGTGAATCGAGGCGGCAAGACATCGTTGCAAGATGACTTAACTTAAGAACTACTACA
>JBGCDC010000223.1:0-3910 GCA_045105055.1 Phycisphaeraceae bacterium
ACCCGGCGCGGCACGTTCCATAAAGTCCTGCGCATCGAAGTGGCTGCGGGTCGGGTGCGTCGAGCCGGTGTTCATGATCGCGGCCATGCGCTTGTCTTTATAGAGCTTGTGCAAAGGCTTGAGCGCGGGGTGCAGGCCGAACAGGTTGGTCAGCGGGATCACCGCGGGGTTGTCCGGGTTTTCGGAGCGGGCAGGGATCGCGATGGTCGGCCGAACCACGAAGTAGTCCGGGTCGCCCGCAGGGACGATCGCGTTCAACGGGTCGGCCCCGCCACGCAGATAAATCGTCACGAGCGTCGGCGGATGCCCCTGCTCGCGTAAGGCCTGCGCGAGTGTTTGGCCATTCAGCCCGAGTGCCGCGGCACCCATAAAGGCGCTGGAACCGGCTAAAAATTGTCGTCGTGTTGGGGACATAAGGTCGCTCCTGTCTATTTATTCTTCTGTGCGTTCGTTTTTGGAACCGCAGATGAACGCGGATGAACGCAGATTCATTCTTGTTCTTCGATACGTCTGATATCTTCCGGTGTAATCAGGCCCAATTCAATACAATCTTGCCTGTCAATCGCCACGCATTTCCCTTGCTTGCCCATTTCAACGAGTTGTTCTTCGGTTTCAGCGAGGTGAACATTCTTTAGGCACGTGTCACAAAAGCGCACTGTAGGATCGTTTGTTCGTTTCAAGCGGTACCAATCCTTTGGGCATTGAAACTCAAAACTCCATTTGCAGTTATCGATGAGATACAAAGGTTCGCCAATCCGCGTTTATCCGCGTTCATCTGCGGTTTCATATCGCCTTACTGCTGCTGAAAGTCCGGCGAACCCAGCATCGTCGCCAGCATCTGTTCGGCGGTTGGGTTCTTGCCAAGCTCTTCGTCAATGATTCGGCTGGTACGTTCGTTAAGGCCGGCCGGGAGAATCTGCTTGGCCATCTTGTCTTTTAACTGTTTTGCTGGCAGGTTTGCCAGAAGTGCATCTGGGACCCGCACGCCGCTAAGCCGATTGCCCGCGAGGTCCAGTGCGAACGTCCAGCGATATACCAGCACGCCCGGGTCGAGCCAAGCTTCTTTCTGGTCGTACCAGCCCGTCGGGTCCGGGCAGCGATACGTGGCTTGGCCCATGAGTGTCAACGCCTGATCGACACGTCGGTAGTCGCTGACTTCCGCGCCGGTCGCACGCAGCGAAGAAATCACAAACTCGAACGGCGTCTTAAATTTCACTTTGTGATTTTGGCGATAGAAAAACTCATCAGAGAAGACGATCGCTTCGTAGACCTTCTTCAAGTTGCCATCCGTTTTACGGAACACCCTGGCGACTTCCGCAACGAGCTTTTCACTGGGCTTGTCACGCAGCAGATAAGCGCAGAGCTTTCGCGAGATGAAGTCAGCGGTGTACTTGTGATCGGCCAATGCTCGGATGACCATGATGCCCTGATCTTCGCCGCCGCCTCGGAGGCGTGAGCCTAGGACGACTTTGTTGCGGTCATCGTGGACTTTTTCGTTGAAGTAGAAGTTGTAGTCGCCGTTTTGCTGGTAGCTGCCGCCGCCGTCGCCGGTCCAACGTGCGGTCCAGCCGGTGAAGACGCGGGCGAGTTCGGTGACGTCACGCTGTGTGTATTCACGGTCCACGCCGAGGGAGTGGAGCTCCATGAGTTCACGGGCGTAATTTTCGTTCAGGCCGCGTTGGCGTTGAAGGGCCCGGACAGAGCGCGGGATGTTGTCTCGTTTTTCGAAGCGGTCGACGAGGGCTTGTTCGCGTTCGGTCAGCGGTTTTTGCGAGACGATATTGTCGAGGTAGATGAGCATCGCCGGGTGCCGAGCAGAGGCGAGGAGTAGGTGCTCGAACTTACCGAAGGCGAATCGTCGGAGGACTTGTTCCTCCCAGTTGTTGGCGAGCAGGCCGACCTCGTTTTTTTGCTGATCGATTGAGAAGTGCTCACGCCAAAACGCAACGATGACTTCATTGAACTGTCGCTCAGAGTAGACCGCGCGGTGATGCACCGCATCGCGGAGTTCGCGCTCGACCTGGGCCTCCATCCGGTTTCGTTGCTGCTGTTCTTTTCGACGAAGCTCGCGCTCGGCCCGAGTAGGCTTCTTATCCGCGTAAGGCGTGTAGGGCGGGCGGAACTCGCGGTAGATCTCGCCATTGGTCATCTGCAGCGTCTTGGCCTGCTTCGCGATGAACTCGTCGGCGTAGACATCATCGATTGATGCGGAGTCGAGTTGCTGACGCATACATTTCTCGACGCCAAACTTCATCACTTCTTCGACCTGCCCTGGACGCGGACCAAAGCCCATGCGGTTAAGGGCATGGGTCGCACGTTCGCGCTCGGTCAATGCAGGGCCCGTGTCGGCCTCGCCGGTGTCGCTTTGGTCTGATCGGCTAGCTTGTGCAAACAGGCTCGGCGCGACGATCATCGCAAGCGCCAAAGCAACCAAACAAATCAGGTCCGGCCGGCATCGTGTCAATCGCATTGGCATCGTGTTGAGACCTCACATAGCGGAACGGCTATTCATAGATGACCCATCGACGGGACCGCAAACAAATCATAGGCTTAGCTACCTCCTAATTGTCGTATTTCTTTGTAAAAATGCAATAGTTCAAACTGTGTACGATGCAGCGATGGATCAGGAACAACCTTTAGAAGTGCTCGCCTCGGGCAAATTCATGCAGATGGTTCGGCAGGGCCGGTGGGAATACGTGCGTCGGCATACCTGTGATGGTGCGGTGGCGGTCATTGCGACAACAGATGAGGATGAGCTGGTGCTGGTCGAGCAGCTGCGGGTGCCGATGGGTGCACGATGCTTAGAACTACCCGCGGGGTTGGCGGGCGATACCGAGGCGGACCGGGGCGAAGCCATGCTCGATGCCGCCCGACGAGAGCTCCTCGAAGAGACCGGCTACTCGGCCCAGCACCTCGAACACCTCTACCCCGTCGCCACGAGTCCGGGCCTAAGCAGCGAGATGATCGACCTCTTCCGTGCGACGGGCTTAAAGAAGCAGCACGCGGGCGGTGGCGTAGAAAATGAAAATATTGAAGTACACCTCGTCAAAATTGATCGGCTCGATGCGTGGTTAAACGAGCATCAACAGCAGGGGAAAGTAGTTGATGTGAAGGTCTACCTCGCCGCCGCGATGCTACAGATAGGCGGGCGTTAAAACACGAACTGTCGACTTGCCTGTGCCCAACCGTGCTGAGCCCGCTAGAGTTGTTCTTCTATGTCACGCGGAGAAGTCCCCGATAACCCGATCCAGCAAAGCACCGCCGCGGTGATCTGGCGGCTGGTCAAGCTGACCTGGCAATACCGCACCGGCGCGATCTTGATCGTGCTACTGCAGATGGGCCTGCTCGCGTTTGCGCTGTCGGGGCTAGGGCTCGTTGGTCTGGGCATCGATGTGATCGGCCAAGGCGTCAATGCATCGGACAAGGCACCGCGCTGGCCGTTCGGTTTTGAACCGCCCAGCGAATGGACCGAGATGACACAAGTCTTGGTCATCGCAGGAGCCGTGCTGGTGTTGGCGTTTTTACGCTTCATCTTGGAACGCGCGTCGGTGGTCTATAAAGCCCTGCTTGTCCGCGACATCGTCACCGACCTACGCAACGCGGTCTATGACAAAATGCAAAGGCTCAGCTTCCGCTTCTTTGACCGCCACGAATCTGGCTCGATCATCAATCGCGTCACCGGCGATGTCCAAGCCGTCCGTCGCTTCATCGATGGCGTCATGATCGAGCTACTTATCCTCGTCATCTCGCTTACGTTTTTCCTCGGCTATATGCTGTCGATCCACGTCAAGCTGACGCTCGCGTGCCTAGCGACGACGCCGATCCTTTGGATCGTGACCACGATGTTCTCGCGCATTGTTCGCCCCGCCTACCGCAAGAACCGCGAGCTGTTCGACAAGGCCGTGCTCGT
>JBGCDC010000224.1:0-6667 GCA_045105055.1 Phycisphaeraceae bacterium
GTCGGGTCGGACATCACCAACGTCGTCAACGAAGCGCTCAAGACCGGCCAAATCGGCACCGCCCAGCTCGTGCTGAGCAACTACCTCAGCCACGAATTACCCGTTGCGGTATCGGCGTACACGCGCGACCTCATCGTGGATGCCGGTCAAAAAGTAGACGCCATCATCGGTACCCGCTTTGAAGAACAGCTCCGCAATCGTGTCAAGATCAGCTACCCCGCCATCGACACCGCCAAGTACGTCAACATCGAGAAGCACCCCAAACGCGTCGACGAAGCACTCAAAGAACGCGGCCTCGAACACGACGGCTACATCCTGTTCTTGAGCCGACTGGCTCGCGCGAAGGGTGTCGACGACTTGATCCATGCGTACCGTGCCTCGGATAGCTATGGCGAAAAGAAGCTGGTCATCTGCGGCAATGGGCCAGAGAGCGATCGCCTGCACGAGCTCAGCGATAGCGACCCGAACATCATGATCCTGCATGATGTCGGCGACGAAGAGAAGGCACTGCTCATGAATGGCTGTGCGATGTACTGCCTGCCCAGCAAAGCTAGGCCCGAGTTCACCGAGACCTTCGGCATCGCGATCGCGGAAAAAATGTTGGCTGGCGGTCTTGGACCGGTCATTACGACGCGCACCGGCGGCATCCCTGAGGCTACTGGCGATCAGTGCCTCTACCACGAAGCAGGCAACGTGTCGGACCTGACCCGAGCCCTCGATGAGGCGTTCAACATGACCGATCCTGATCGCCAAAAACTCAGCGACGATGCCCGCGATTTCGCGACACGTTTTGATCGCGCCGCGGTGTTCGGCAACTTGCTGAGCATGCTGGGCAGTAAGGTGAATTCGTCCGTCGGCGCGATGGCGTAGGACGGGAACCACTTAAGACTCCTCCTTGTTTTGATAATCTACCCCAATGAAGAAAACATCGATCCTCGATGATGTCGATCCGTTTATCGGTTGCGAACCGATCGATGTCGCTGTTCCTGAGGGGTTGGCGTCGGCTTGGTTTTTCCCCAAGCCCATGATCGGCAACACGCACCCTGGTGCGACGCTGCCCTTTGGCATGGTGTCGGCCTGTGCTTATTCAGGCGGGTACCCGACGGGATACGGGCGTTGGGGTAAGTGCACAGAGGGTCTTCCTCCAGAGCTTTATGACAAGCGGATCTGCCAGGGTTTTACACACTTTCACCCATCGGGCGTCGGTGCGATACGCAAGTACTACAACTACACACGTGTTGTGCCGACTACGCAAGAACTCGGCGGGCTTAGCACACTCAATACGCCTCGGGAACTTGTTAATGAACAGGCTCATCCCGGCTTCTACGGCTGCGAATTAAAAGACACCGGCATCACCGCGGAACTATCCGTCACGTCACGCGGCGCAGTACATCGCTACACGTTTGCGAAAGACTGTACTGCGATGATCGCGATCGATCTGTCTCACGGCGGCATCGCGATCGAAGACGGCCGAACTGTCCCGCAAAGCGCACACTGCGAGCTCGACGGTATCAGTAGCGCGCATAGCGAGGTCGTTCTCGAAGGTGTTTCGCTCTGTAGCGCGATCAGCCTGCGTTATTACGAAGACGAGCCGACGGCGGAGCTATGGGAAGACGGCGTCGTGCTTGCAGACACTGATGAGTTGTCGCATCAGTACATTCGGCCGTCAACGTTTAAGCCGTTTGGCGTCGTCTTTACGATGCCGGTCAAGGCGGGGCATCAGCTCGAATTACGCCTTGGCTTTAGCTGGCGGACCTCTCGCAAGGCACGCAAGAGTGTGCCATCACGTCGATTCAATGTTACGCGCGATCAAGCCGCTCAGCGATGGTCAGACAAGCTCAGCGCGATCGAGATCGATGGCGGGAGCGAAGCGCAGCGGAAAGTATTTCGCACATCGTTTTACCGCAGCATGATCAAGCCTTGCGAGGCACATAATGAATCCCCGTTTTGGCCTTGGGATGGACCGTTTTACTTTGACATGTCCACGATGTGGGATTTGTATAAGACACAGCTGCCGTTGATGCTTAGTTTGTATCCCGGCTTCTCGACAGACTTTGTGAACAGCCTGTTGAACATCGTAGAGACGGAGGGAAACTTCCCCGTTGGCTACCGCATGGCGAGGGGCTTTGACCGCTTCGCGCACCAGGCCAGCGCGTTGGCACACGTCACGATCGCCGATGCATTGACGCGGGGCACGCCGGGCATCGACTGGGAACGCGCCGCGACCATGATGGCACGCGACCTCTCGCGCGGCGGCACAGGCGAGGCCTTCCTCCAGCAAGGCATCGTCCATCCGATCACGCACACACTCGACCTGGCCTACGGCTGTTTTTGTACCGCACGTATCGCGGAACATATCGGTGATACGAAGCTGCAACAGCAAATGATGCGCTACGCCGACAACTGGCAAAATGCCTACAACACCGACGCGGGCCTGCTCAAGCATTCGACTTTTTACGAAGGTGGGAAGTGGAACTACTCCTTCCGTCTGCTGCACGACATGCCTAGCCGCATTGCTTTGTCTGGTGGGCGCGAGCGATTCATTCAACAACTCGATCGATTCTTCGGCTTCGGCGCAAACCCTGCGCCGCGCGTCGGCTGCGGCCCGCTCCCCAATGAGATGCGGCTGGGTCACGACCTGCATCGATTCGAGGGCTTGTGCAACGAGCCGGACATGGAGGTCCCTTATGCCTACTGCTATGCGGGGCGACACGACCGCACCTGTGACGTTGTCCGCGAAGGGCTAAAGCTCTTTACCCCTACGCCCGGCGGCATGGTCGGCAACGACGACTCCGGCGGTATGACCTCTTGGTACGTGTGGTCCGCAATAGGCCTGTTCCCCGTTGCAGGCCAAGACCAATTTATCATCGGCTCACCCGTCTTCAAACAAACCACCCTGCACCTGCCCGGAGGCGACCTCACGATCTCTGCCCCCGAAACAAGCGACACCCACCGCTATGTCGCGAGCGCAACACTTGACGGCCAACCCCTCGAATCGCCCTTCCTAAGCTGGCAAGACCTGCTCAACTCCACAATCGAGTTGCAGATGACCGACAAGCCAACGAACTGGGGAAGTTGATCCGACAAGCAACACCGTCCGCGGCCACAGAAGCTCTTCATAGAACGGTGCAATTGCCGAGTATGGCTCCGGAGGCTTCTTTATATGGCAACACTGTGGTATTATCCATTTAGGTTAGCCACGCTTCTCGTCCGTCGCGAGGGAAGTCTTAGCTGGTGTGCATTCGCGCAATGGAAACATCTCATGCTCAACACTATTTATTTCCGTCTATTCGTCAGCACGCTTCTCGTATGTGTTGCTTCCGCTTCAACGTATGCGACTACTTCGAAAGAGACGAAGTCTGAATACAGAGAAAAATTTGGAAGAGCTGAAAGTGAAGTTCGGCACACCAAAGAGACGAGCGACGATGCCGCGTTTGCGCAGCGATTACTCACCGAAGCCGACGGCAAGCAGCATGGGCCCGAGCTCACCACGTACCTCTATGAAAAAGCATACGAACTAGGGCTCCGAGATACCTTGGGCTATCCGACTGCCAACACCGCTTTGGACAAGCTACTTGAAGAAGACGCTTCGCGGAAGTTCGACGTCGGCGAGATGCGTCTGTCTCTCTGGGAAAAGTGGCATAAGGGCGACCCCAACGTAAACACCTTGGACCCCGAAGCCTTTATCGACCTGTGCTTACGCCTAAGTAGCGAATCCGTTGAAGCGGGCGATATCGATCGTGCGTTGAAGTTCTTAAACCGAGGCAACCGTTTTGCATCGCGTCGAGACTTGGCACGAAAAAATGATGTACGCGATGCACTAACCGACCTCAATCGGCATCGTAAGGTTCTCGATGAGATTGCCGAGCTGGAAGAGCAAATCGGCAAGGACCCCGCGGCCGCGGATAACCTAGCGATGCTTTACCTCGCGCAGCTGGATGACCCTGCTAAGGCCGCAACCTACGCAGATCAGATGAGCGATACTGCACTCGCCGCGCAGATCCGCCTAGCGGCAACCGCGTTCAAGCTCGCAACCCCCGCGCAGGCGACCGAGGCTGGTGCGTTTTACTTCGGCCTAGTCGACGATAAGAAATCGAGCGACACCGTTGCGATGCTGATCCGTTCGCGCGTTTGGCTAATCGAATACCTCAGCCGTGAAGTAGGCGAAGCTGATACAGCCAAAGCAGCCAATGACACGCTCGGCGAAATCGACGCGGCCCTGCTCAAGAAGGGCATCGGTAAAAAGCTGCGACGAAAAATGTCCAGCCTTGTTCGTGGTGAAGGCCAATTCGATCGTCCCGCGGACGTGCAAGCCGCGATCGACAAGGGCGTCAAGTGGCTTTACGAGCAGCACAACCCCAAGACTCACTGGGAGAAAAACCCCGCGAACCACCGTAACTACGGCGGATACACCGCGCTCGTTGTGTACGCCCTGCTCATGGCTGACGAAGAGCCGCAGATCAACGGCGATCTTTCCCGCTCCGTTCACTTCATGATGAACACGGACATGAAAGGCACCTATGCGATCTGCTTCCGCATCCACGCGTGGGAAGTCATGCCCCGCCGCGAACGCTATCGCCAAGTACTCATGCAAGACGTCAATCGCCTACGCAAAGGCTCCACGCGACACGGCTTCTGGGGTTACAACATGACCGGCAACGATGTCATCCTTGGCAAGAGACTCGACATGTCTACCACCTTGGCCGGGGGGCTTGGCCTATGGATCGGCGAAGAGGTCGGCGGCATGACCCCGAAAAAAGTGTATTGGGAACGTGTCGCCCGAGGCGTGATCGACCACCAACTCCCCGACGACGGCTGGTCCTACAACCCCGCAATTCAGAAGACAAGCCAAGGCGCGATGACCGCCGCTGGTATCGCGCTGCTGCACGCCAGTTACCCCCATCTCAGCGACGCAACAAAAGCGATGGCCGACGAATCGATCGCCAAGGGAATGAAGTGGATGGACGCGAACTTCAGCGCGACCACGAACGTTAACCGCACTGGATTTAAGAACTACTACTACGCCGCCGTCCAACACGCCGGTCTGTTCTCCGGCAAAAGAGACTTCCGGGCGATGGATTGGTACACCTCGATCGCTGAGCACCTCGTCAAGTCACAGTCCCCAACCGGCGCATGGGGTGATACGGCCGAAACCGCCTTCGCCATCGCCTTCCTCTGTCGAGGCGGCATCGATTACGAGCCCACCGACTCGGACCACGACGTGACCGAGCCCACGGACGACGCTTCCGAAGCCTCGGATAACGAAGCGTCAACCGAGCCGCCTGCAGAGTGAACCGCTGCTCGGGTTTGTGCGCATCAGGACGAGCATTCGTCCTCAGATATGAGCATACTTAAACACGCGAGTCCGCCGAAGTTGGCGACGCTGAATACCAAGCCCACTTGGCACAACCGCGCGGGCCGGGTCGACCGGTCGGCCTGCTTGACGCTTACCGCCGCGAAGCACTGGCGACACTTGACCGACCGTGCCTGGACGTATCGCTACCCCGCCCGCCAATCCATCCGCCACGCCAAGGGCAAGTGCGACCGCTTCGCCGACCTCCGCTACTGGGCCCGCGACCTCTGGACGCTGCATAAAAACGAACAGCCCTACCCCCTGCAAGGCGACTTTCGCACCACGAAATCCAACGCCATGCGCGCGCACAGCACGCGCAACAACTTCACCCAACGCATCCAAGGCCAACGCAACGCCCCCATCCACGGCGACGGCACAATCAACCCCAACCGCGGCGTCGGCTTCAACTTCTACAAGAGGCTAGGCCTCGACTGCATGTGGCAAACCAACCTCCGCATCGAGCGCTACGTCCAGCACGCGAATCTCAAACAACACTTTTTTGTTTGCCCGGTGTGCGATGATAAAAATGATTCAGAGATAGCCGCGACGCTACGCGTCGCAGGACCGGCGGGTCGTAGGCCCGCGGCTATAGGAAATACACGGAGCAAATCACTCCCGCCCGGCCGAATCACCAAACTCTACCTGCCGCTTTGTACCCCGCGAGAATACGAAGATGCGCACATCGCCGAGACCTGGCTCAAGACGAACGTCAATCCCAACCGCCCGCTGTCCCCGATCGCGCTACAACTGATCGAACGCTACAGCGAGTTGTTCGCAGGTGCCGGGGGCAGGCAACTCCGCTGTCGACAATGCCTAGGCCTGCGCTACGGCGAGGTGAAGCCGTCGAGTAACGCCTCGACGGAACGTGTGCTGGTTGACCGCCGAGGCGTTGCTCGACGGCTGCCCATCCAAAGCGAACAGGCGTTGTTCCTATCCAATCTCCCCAAGCTGCTCGCCAGCCCTGAGCCCCGTCGAAGGGCCAAGCCGACGAACCATGACGCGGCAAGCCGCGGTGCTTCATGTACCACCACCCCCGATCTCGCAGGCACGCATAGGTTAAAAAGGATCGACGCCCTCCCCGCCTCAGCCCGCGAAACACTCCTGCGCCTTTTCGCGACCTCGCTGCCCGCCTTCAAGAAGCTGGCGACGGTGAAGCAGGATGATGCGTAATGGATAGCAGTAAAAGTATCGCAGCCGCCGGGCCACGCCCCGGGCGGACGAACTTGCAGAAAGGCCACTCAAAGGCAGCGTCGGCCCGCAGATGCGATCACCGGGGGCTACATCATCATTTCATCGCAAGCCCATCACGCCATT
>JBGCDC010000225.1:0-2290 GCA_045105055.1 Phycisphaeraceae bacterium
TATCGGACCGGCCGGCACGGGCAAGACATACCTCGCCGTCGCCGCCGCGGTGTCGATGCTTAAGCGCGGTCAAATCCGAAAGCTCGTCCTCGTCCGCCCCGCTGTTGAGGCCGGCGAAAAGCTTGGCTTCCTGCCCGGCACTTTGCAGGACAAGGTCAACCCGTATCTACGGCCGCTCCTCGATGCGCTGCACGACATGATGCCGTTTGAGCAGATCGAGCGGTTCATGGCGGTCGACCTGATCGAGATCGTGCCCTTGGCGTTCATGCGTGGTCGAACACTCAACGACGCGTGCATCATCTGCGACGAAGCACAGAACACGACCAAGAGCCAGATGCTGATGTTCCTGACTCGGCTCGGGCACGGCTCGAAAATGATCGTCACAGGCGACACCAGCCAGATCGATCTTGACGATCCGCGCGACTCCGGCCTCATCGATGCGGTGCGTCGTTTGCGTCGCACCAAGGGGATCGCGATGTGCACGCTTGACGGTACCGATATCGTCCGCCACAGCCTCGTACAGCGTGTCGTAGAGGCCTACGGGCAGAACGACAAACGCCCACAAATCGATTTTATACAAGACGTTATCAGCGACATGGACGTGTCCGAAAACGATAGCTAACACGCTTCGTTTGCACGCCATACAACGGGTACAATACTCAAGCACATTGACCGCCCAAATGGGTCGATAAAGTTTGTATCGCGGCCATCCGGTTTGGCCTGTTCTCAACTGGAAAACGATGGCCCAGAGCAAGACCTCGACAGCACGCCGGCGTGAGGTACGCCGAAACCTGCCCAAGGCCCGCTCGGGCTTGCGACAAGTCCTACGCAAACCCGAGGTCGGCTGGTCCATCCTGTACGCGATGGTTTTCGCCGTCATCGCATCGGTCATCGCCTCGCCACTCATCGATCGCGCCCGACCGCTGCAATTGGGCCAAGCGATCGAAGAGCCCATCGTCAGCCGAGTCGCGTTCTGGGTTGTGGATGAAGAAGCGACGCGCGTCGATAAGCGTGTCGCCGCAGATCAGGTCTCGCCGCACTTCGAGCCTGACCGATCGCTTTACGAACAGTTAACGCAAGAGCTTGAGACACTGCCCGCTTCGCTTGCCGTATTCGAAACGATCCAAGAAGTACCCAAGACGCTACAAGTCGCCTTGGGTATGGACCCGCAGGACCCCGAAGAAACCGCATTGCAGCGCAAGCTCCGATTGGAAGACAGTCAAAAAGCATTAGATGCACTACGCAGCTTTGCTGACAGCGAACAACCGGAACTCGCGTCTCGCTGGCGACGGCAGGTCACCGAGATCGTCGATGGCTTATTCGACACGCCCATCATCGAAGAGGCCGAGCTACAAACTCACCTCCGAGCAACGATCGTGATCGATCATCCTAGCGTCTCGCAAGACACACCCCAGCGCCGCATCAAGTCCAGCCGTGCCGTGCTGAGTATGGACGATACGAAGCAGCTGACCCTCGAACTCGATCAGCTCACCGCCAGCCTACCCGCCAACGCGCGATCCACGGTCAACGCGTACATCCAGAGCATCCTGCAACCCAACTACCGCTACAGCGGCGTGCTAACCGAAGCCGCAAGAGAAGACGCTCGACAGTCCGTCACCAACCGCATCGAGCCGCGCAATGCGGGCGTCGTCCTCGCCCAGCCCGGCGACAATGTCACCCAAGCACTCAAAGCCACCGTCGAAGCGGAAGAAGCCGCATACCTCGCCTCGCGATCGCCCATCCAACGCTGGCTACCCCGCGCCGCCATGCTCGGCCTCATGATGATCGTCGGCGGCGGACTATGGGTCTACTTCTTCGCCTACTGCCCAAGGGTCGTTCGCAACCCCATGCGCGGTGCCGTGCTGACCGCATTGATCTTGCTTTGCCTTGCCGCGTCCGTCTCGTCCTCGCTGATTTGGCCGGACATCGTCATCGGCTCGCTGACCTTCCCCGTGCTTTTCGGTGCGACCGTGCTTGCCATCGCATACGACCAGCGATTCGCCTTAGCGATGGGGGTGGTGATGGCGTTGCTCGTCGTCGTCATGCTCAAACTGCCGCTGGCTACGACCGTGATCGTCATCGTCGGCGTCGCCGCGGGCGTCATGCAGCTCCGCGAGATCCGATCACGATCCAAGCTCGTCATCGTCGGCACCTACGCGGGCCTGGCCATGGGCGTCACCGCCGCGGTTGTTGGCTTGGCCGTGAAACCCGTCCTGCAAGACGGCGTCGTGCAGACCGTTGTTATCGACGCACTCGCCGCGATCACCTCGGGCTTCTTCACCGGCCTGCT
>JBGCDC010000226.1:0-4176 GCA_045105055.1 Phycisphaeraceae bacterium
CAACCTGCACCCCGCCCTTGCCACCACCCAACGGCAGACGAACGAGCGCACACTTCATCGTCATCAACAACGCCAACGACTTGACATCATCCAACGACACCGACGGGTGAAACCGCATCCCGCCTTTGTATGGTCCGAGCAGATTATTGTGCTGAACGCGATAGCCTTTAAACAGCTTGTAACTGCCGCTATCCATCCGCACGGGGAAGTGAACCATCAACTCGTTCTTCGGCTGTGCAAGGATGAGTTGTAAGAACGTCGGCAGCTCTAAAAGTTCTGCCGCCGCGAGCACCTGCGTCGCGGTCTGCTGGTAGAGATTATTGGGATCGAAACGGAAACCGAGTTCGGACAAGATCGTGTTCGGAGCGCTGGCCATAGATGATTCCTCTTGAGATATGAACACTATCGGCAAAACAGATGGATTAGAGCAGGTTATTCCGCGACGAAACGTCGCGCAGGCTAAACTATGTGCATGATTGTCTACTGCTGTGCCGACCTAATCTTTGCCACCAAGGTACGCTCGACGTGTGATGCGTTGAGCGCTGTCTCCCGCCCCGCACGCAACGCGGAGATGCTGCAGAAACGTTTAGATCAGGTTGATGATGGCAAGCCGAACGATGCGATTACGCTGCTGCTCATCGATCTGGATATCGGCGAGCCCGCGCTCGAGTTGATTCAACAAGCCCGAGCAAGCAAACCTGACCTCAACATCATCACATGGGGCCCGCACGTCGCGGTTGATCTGCTCAACCGCGCAGGTCAAGCCGGGGCGAGCGACGTGATGACACGCGGCTCGTTTACGTCGAAGCTACCTGAGATTATTTCATCCCATAAGGCATGAACCAATCGCCCCAACTACGCAGGCATCTCGATCACGCGAATGATCATGGGCTCGCCTTGGATTGGTTCAAGTGCACCGATCTCTGTCGCGGCCGATTCGACATCGCCTAGGCGAGTCATGTGCGTTGTCACGACAAGTGAGACCACCTCGCCGGCCTTCGACTCATGCTGTAAGACCTGCGACAGCGAGATGCCCTTGTTACCAAGGATACTCGTCACCTTCGCCATCACACCCGGCACATCCAGCGTCTCCATCCGCAAGTAATAGGCGCTCTCGGTATCACCTCGATCGAGGATGTGGGCGGGCTTGGTCAGATCAGGCGTGAGACGAAGATTCGCAAACGCAGCAGCGCCCGAACCACACACGATACCGAGCAAATCGCTCACCACCGCGCTGGCGGTCGGCAGTTGCCCTGCACCTTGCCCGTAGTACAACGTGTGTCCCGCCGCGTGGCCGTGCACGGACAGCGCGTTGTAGGACCCCGCGACCTGCGCGAGCAGCTCATCCTTCTTAATAAAGCAAGGCTGCACGCCGATGTTCACCCACTTGCTGCCAGGCCAACGCTCTGCAATCGCAAGCAACTTAATATCAAAGCCCATCTCGTCGCCGAGCGTAATGTCTTTGAGATCCAAGCCATCAACACCGATCGCGTGGACATCATCGCCCGTGATCCGCACACCAAACGCAAGCGATGCAAGAATCGCCAGCTTTTGCGCCGCGTCCGCACCGGAGACATCCAGCGTCGGGTCCGCCTCTGCGAAGCCCGCTTCTTGCGCTTCGCCTAACGCCTGAGCGTAGGTCTTCCCGTTGGTCGTCATCTCGGTGAGGATGTAGTTGCACGTGCCGTTCAGGATGCCAAACAGCGCATCGATACGGTTGGCCATGAGGCCGGTCGTCAGCGCGGTGACACAGGGGATCCCTCCGCCGCAGGACGCTTCGAATGCGATCGAGACATCGTGGCGGTGCGCGGTCGCAAACAGGTCCGGCCCCTTGGCCGCGAGAAGGCTCTTATTCGCGGTCACAACGTGCTTGCCATGCTCCAACGCAAACGTGATCAACGAGTCGATCGGCTCAACGCCGCCGGCCACCTCGATCACAACATCGATATCCTCTGCGGAAATAATCTGCTCTTGGTCATCGGTCACAATCGCCGGATCGACGAGTCCGCTGGCCTTGGCCTTCTCAACGTCTCGCACCAAGACGCGACGCAGCTCGATCCGCTTTCCCGTACGTTGCGTGTATAGCTCCGCCTGATCATGCAACAGCTTCGCGACGCCGCCGCCGACGGTACCTAGGCCGATCATCCCAACACCAATCACATCACCAGTCACGAGCCGCTCCGTTCATTTCGCACATCAATTGAATCGCAAAGGATACCGTAAATCCACCGCTACCCCTTAGCGGACTGGCTCTGACCACCACGGCTTAGATACGGGCCAAATCTCGCCCATACAATGACATATGCCCTGCTCACTCAACAAGCCTAAGCGTTCTACAATACCTGCATGGCAAGCACGAACACCCCTAGTACCCTAGCCGACGACTTCACCTTCACCCCGCCGATGTGCGCGATCTTCCGCCGGTTCCTCAAACGCAAGGGCCTGAAGTTCACCACCGAACGCGCGATGATCCTCAACGCCGTGCTCGGCAAGGACGGCGTCTTCGAGGCCGACGAACTACTCACCGAGATGCGCGACGCAGAACACCGCGTCTCTAAAGCAACGATCTACCGCACACTCAAGCACCTGCTCGAATCCAAGATCATCCAAGAAGTCCTGCTGGACTCCACACGTGCCCACTACCAACTCGCCTTCGGCCAAAAGCCCACCGGCCACCTCGTCTGCCTCGAAACCAACCAGATCATCGAGTTCCCGACCGAAGAGCTAGACAAACTCATGGCCAAAATCTGCAAAGAGCACGGCTACGAACCCCTCAGCCACCGCTTCGTCATCTACGGCTCAAGCCCCGCCGCACAAAAAACGCAAGAAGCCGAAGAAGCAGAAGAAGATTGAGACGATTCAGTTTTTTTGCCACAGATTTCACAGATGGCACAGATTCAAGGCAAGGAAGCAGTAGATCGAATTCATTCGCTGCAGTCATTCCTGCTGATCACAACCCGTGCTATGAGGCTTTCGTTCAGCGAACCTTAAACACGCTTTACACCGCTGCCATCGATGCCGCCCATAATCCAATGAGCACCATCAAGACCGCAGCAAAACACGATGCTGAGGCACAAACGACGAGTTGTATTGTTCGCTTATGCCAGAATAAGCTGGCACAAAATGTAATCATAAAAATAAATATCGAAGCAAATAGCACATTGACCACAAACGTTCTAACGCCTTCCGGAAATAGGCTCCCCAGATAGACCTGCATATCCACGAAGAGCACGCTAGAAACGCCGAGTACAACCGAAGCAACAAGTGAATATAAAGCCGCAGAGATCGCACGGCTCTTTAAGCTCGGCCACTGCCTTAACATCGTGCTTGGATCATACGGGTCGAAAGTAGAGCCACACTCGGGACATACATTTGATACGTTGCCCATCAGGTCATAGCCACAGTTTTTGCAATACCGTTTCACGCCCATCTATTTGCCTTAAATCTGTGCCATCTGTGAAATCTGTGGCTAAAAAACGAACCACTCTCAATCCACACCCTCTTCGAGATCGCGATGCTCGATTGGGCGCGTGATCTTGTAAGACTCATCCGCCCATCGGCCGAGGTCGATCGTCTTGCAGCGGGCAGAGCAGAACGGGGCGTGCTCGCTATCGCTTGAAATTGACTTGCGACAAATCGGGCATGGGATTGTGTTCTTCGCGGTTGTTGAATTCGTGTTGTTCATCGCTCGACTCTGGCTTGTTAAATCAGTTCTGCTTCACTGAGGGACTGTTGAATCGCTTGCATTTTATCCTGCCAATTGCCTTCTGCAGAGAGCGTGATGCGTCGGCCGTCGGGTGCGTGTTCGATCTCGATCCAGAGCAGGTCATCGCCTAACGCAGGCCGAATCAGCTTGGCCCATTCAATCGCAACGACCGCCCCATCGCGGAGCTCTTCGCCGTTGCCCGCCCAGCCGATGGACTCGAGCTCGTCGGGGGAACCAATGCGGTACGCGTCGATGTGGACAAGGATTGGCGACTTACTTTGCGCATCCACTGGCTCGTATTCTTGCACCATGACAAACGTCGGGCTGCTGACTTGGCGTGGATTGAGGCCTAGGCCTTGCGCGAGGCCTCGCACTAATTGCGTCTTGCCCGCGCCGAGTTCCCCTTGCAGCGCAACGATATCTCCAGCGGTGCAGCATCGACCGATCGCTTCGCCTAATGTAACCGTCTG
>JBGCDC010000227.1:0-4368 GCA_045105055.1 Phycisphaeraceae bacterium
GCGTTGCCGTCGTCACTTGTGGCGTGCCAAGCGGAGCCTTTGCGTGACAAGGTTGCAACGGTGACGCCGTCTTGTATCGTGATGTTTGGGTGATCGAGTAGCCCCGCGCACAGGCCAGCCGGCCGAACCACACCCGCATCAGGGATCGACACACCGCCGAACGGCATCGCGATCCCGCACACAGACTCCGTCTGCTCTACATCGACCCAGTAGCACAAACCGGTCGATCCGAATTGGTCAACAAATCGGCGAAGCCGACGCTCCGCTCGTTCATCAACCGCGAGTTGCAACGTGCCGCAAGCCTGCCAGCCGCTTCGTGACGCAAGCGATTCATTTGCCGCGAGTCGGCGTCGCACCGATGCGTAGCCTTCGCGTAGCCAACCGCCTGTTGGATCAACGATCGCGCTGATCTTGGGTTGTAACGTTGCTAAACGCGGCGACAGCGCGGGCAGTTCGCCATCAATCAAACGCTGACGCTCAAGCACGGCGACAGAGATCCCGCGTTCAGCGAGTGATCGCGCAGCGAAGGCACCGGCCAGTGACCCGCCGATGATGAGGGCGGACGATACGTTGGGAGGGCGAGGCTCCTGCCGAGCCGGCATTTGCGCTTGCTCATCGCGCTCGGCTCGGACGGAGCCTCGACCTCCCGCCATGATGCCAAACGTCATGTCTCGTTTGGTGCCAAAGCCCGCCTGCTTCTCGACTTCGAACCCCACCGCTTGCAAGCCACGGCGAACAAAACCCGCGGCGGTGTAGGTCGCGAGCGTTGTATCGGGCTTGCTGCATCGCGCGATGCTTTTAAAAACTTGCTTCGTCCACATCGCAGGGTTGCGCGACGGTGCAAAGCCATCGAGGAACCACGCGTCGACGTTCGCGGTGCAATCGGCAAGGACCTCGTCCGCTTCTCCCACGAGCAGCGTTAAGCGCACCCGACCGGCTGCGAAGCTAAAGCGATGCGTGCCTTGCCAGATCGGCCCCCACTGCTCGATGAGCTGATCACGATCGCTCGCCAACTCGGGCCAAGGCGACAAGGCCTGCTCCATCACTTCACGTGTCAGCGGGAAGCCTTCGACCGAGACGAATTCGAATTGCGCATCAGCGGGCGCGTGTTCTTCGAACAGCTGCCAAGCCGCGAGGAAGTTTAGGCCGGTGCCGAAACCTGTTTCGCCGATGGTGAAGCAGCCGCCTGGGCTCATCGCGGCAAAGCGCTCGGCTAAACGGTTGCCCGCTAGAAACACGTACTGCGTCTCGGCCAAACCGTCTTCTGCGGAGAAGTAAACGTCCTCAAATTGCGGGGCGATCAGTCGGCCGGCGTCGTCGAAGTGTGGTGAATCATCGGGCATAAAAAGGCTTAAAAAAATACCCCCAGCAGGACTCGAACCTGCAACCTGCGCATTAGAAGTGCGCTGCTCTATCCAGTTGAGCTATGGGGGCTTGGATGTCTTGCCGACGCTTCGGCGATGCCCGCGATTGGATTCGAACCAATGACCTGCGCTTTAGGAAAGCGCTGCTCTATCCTGCTGAGCTACGCGGGCGGGTTGACGATTTTAACAACAACGGCATCGGCCCGGCGGGCACGGGTTTGATAGGCTTATTGCTATGAGCGAGCGACCTCTTACCTACGCGATCATTGGGAGCGGTGCCTTGGGCGGGTACTACGGTGCTCGGCTGATGCATGGCGGTGCCGAAGTGCATTTTTTGATGCACTCGGACTACGGCTATGTGGCCGAGCACGGGCTCCTGGTTGCGTCTACGCAGCACGGTGACATTGCTTTGCCTAACGTCCATGCGTATCGCGAGGTGTCGACGATGCCGAGGTGCGATGTGGTAGTGGTTGGGTTGAAGTCGACGAGCAATGCGTTATTGCCAAGCTTGCTGCCGGGGGTGGTGAAGGAGGACGGCTGTGTGTTGACGCTGCAAAACGGGCTTGGGCCTGAGGATGATGCGGCGGCGGTGGTGGGCGGTGATCGCGTGATGGGTGGGCTGTGTTTTTTGTGCTCGAACAAGGTCGGACCAGGGCATATCAAGCAGGACCGATTCGATCACATCAAGCTCGGCGAGTTTGCGACGCGCGGGGTCAGCGATCGGATGAAACGGATCGCGGAGGACTTTGATGCCGGTGGTGTGCGGGTGCAGTTGGCGGAGGACTTGGCGGCGGCGCGGTGGGAGAAGCTGGTTTGGAACGTGCCTTACAACGGCTTGGCAGCGGTGCTTGGCGTGGACTGTTCGGTGTTGATGCAGCGGGCTGAGCCTCTGGTCGCGGAGCTGATGCTGGAGGTGGTTTCCGCGGCAAGGGCTGTTGTGGGCCACACGATCCCGGGTGCGTTTGTGGAGACGATGCTGAACAATACGCGGAACATGGATGCGTATCGCCCGAGCATGATGATCGATCGCGAGATGGGTCGGCCGATGGAGGTCGAGGCGATTTATGGCGAGCCGATGCGTCGCGCGGAGGCGGCGGGCTGCGCGGTGCCGAGGATGCGGATGTTGTATGAGCAGTTGAAGGTGTTGGAGGGGTGAGGGGTGAGAGAGAAAAAGCCCACACTGGGACAGCGTGGGCTTCGGGGGTTTTAACTTGTATTAGATGTACTGCTTAGTCGGCGAGTTCGACTTCGTTGTTGGCGTCGTCTGCGGCATCGGGGGCGGCGGTGCCGGTGATGCTGGCGAGGACGTAGGCGACGTAGTCGCCGCGGTGTTCACGTTTGGCTTCGGTGACGAGTTCGACGAATGCGGCTTTGTTGATTTCACGTGATTGCAGATAATCGATGAACTGCAACTCGGTGATGCCCTTGCGTAGTGCGGCGGCGGGGACAGCGGTGACTTTACGGTCTTTCACCTCGACCACGATGATCTGCAGGCCGGGCTCCTTGGCTTTCGCGGAAGGCCAGCGGGCGTCTTCTTGAAGCTTGCCTGTTGCGTAGCCTTGGACGACCCATGTGTAGCGAGCGAACTCGGTGTCACGCTGACGCTCGGCCGCTTGTTCACGGACGGCGTAGGCCCAGTCGACGGCTTCGTTCTCTGCCAACCGACGTGAGGTTCGGTTTTTCCTGCGGTCTCTTCGATTGCGTATCGCGTCTTCGATGTCTTCGAGTACTTCGCCCCAGAGTTCTTCTTTGACTTTGCGTTTTTCACTGCGCACCGCCTCTGCGTCGACAAGCCAGATGTCTTGCAGCTCGAGTGTTTTGTCATCGATGATGTTGTCGATCTCGCCGGAGTGGATGTAGCCGTACTGCCCGACTTTGACTTCGGGGATCAGTGCGACGGCGGCGAAGGCTTCTTCCTCGGGCTTGGTGAGCTTGCGAGAGGTTTCCTTACCGCGATCGTCGTCGTAGGTCTGTGTCCATTGCGAATCGCTGCGGTAGTCGCTGATGGATTGGCCGACGCTGCTTGGCTTGCTGCGTTCGTAGCTGGGCACGCAGATGAAGTTGCCCTCGTGCTCGATGAAGCTCGGCGTAAAGGTCCGCCAATTGAGGTTCCAAAGGCGTTCGACGCGGGCTTCTTCTCGGCGTTCTTCGGTGCTCTTTGCTTCCTCGGCTGCTTGGGCGAGGGCTGCCGGGGCGATCATCGTGGTGATGAGCAGCGCGGCGGCGAGGTTTTTCAAGTGATGCTTCATACGTCTTGGCTCCATCTGCCGGGAAACTAATCTAAAGAGAAACGCGGCTGGTGGCCGTCTATTGCAACGCTACCGGCTATCTCACGGACGGTTGCAAAGCGAAAGTCTTTCCGCCGAATAAGCCTATCGGCTTGACCGCCCTGCTCCCTTGGGCGACAATGGTTGGCCCGGTTGAGATACCGTCGCATGCGTGTGGGCGCAGCGGCAGGCGTGGGTCAACCGGGACACACACCTTCCTCCCCACGGAACCTATACACAACGCCCCACACAAACCTTGCCTTAGGAGGCACGGCCATGGCTGACGATACCACTACCGAAGCGACCGAAACCGAAACCAAAGACACCCTGAAATTCGATGTCAAAATCGAAGACGCGGGACCGGCTTGCAAGTCGCTCACCATCACGATCCCCGAGGATCAGATCAAAGCAAAAATCGAGAACAGCTACGGCGACCTCGAAGACGAAGCCGTCGTCCCAGGCTTCCGCAAAGGCCGAGCCCCTCGCCGACTGCTTGAGAAACGTTTCGCAGACCACGTCCGTGATGATGTGAAGACGCAGCTTCTCAGCGAGAGCTACACCCAAGCGATCCAAGACAACGAGCTCGACCCGTTGAGCGATCCGCAGGTTGATGATGCTGAAAAGATCGAGCTGCCCGAGTCCGGCGATCTGACCTTCACCGTTAAGGTTGAGATCACGCCAAACGTCGATCTGCCGAAGTACGACACGCTCGAAGTTACCAAGACGATCACGAAGGT
>JBGCDC010000228.1:0-3770 GCA_045105055.1 Phycisphaeraceae bacterium
CGTGGACCACACCTTTTTCGTGTAGCAATGCGGCGGCTTCGACGATTTTCAGAAACAGCTCGATGCGCGCGTTGACGTCGAGCGATTCCATCTCGCAATGGATATAAATATTTTCGGAGGCGAGGTATTCGAGCGCGATGTAGCTCGACGCGGCATCGCCACCCACATCAATCATCCGTACGATCCGCGGGTCATTGAATTGGCTGATGAAGCCAGCCTCTGAGCGCAGCATCGCGATAGCGCGGTCGCGATTGGCTTCGTCGTGGTCCGTGCGGATCGTTTTGAGTGCGACCAAGCTGCGCGTATTAACATTGACAGCACACCACACATCGCAGAAGCCGCCTTCTCCGATGTGAGCGATCGGGCGGTAGTTTTTCTTAGATGCTTCTACTAGCGCTAGGTTTGTGCCGACCTCTGAAGCGGGCGGGTCAGGGTCGATGCCAAGCTGCAGTAAATCCGCAAGCTGATCGGGTTGTAAGTTTAAATCGAATTCCATGGTCTTATGCTCAGTGGCTGTGCCTTGCTGATGCGAGGCATTCCAGGAGATCTGCAATTTCTGCTTTAGCCATCTGTGGGTCGCCGGTATACTCCGAAACGACTTGGTGCAGACAGTTTTGGAAGCCGCGTCTCGCTGTCAGTATTTTGTTGTGTACCTGTTTTTGTTGCATCCCTAGTTGTTCTGAGAGCTGCTTTATCGTTGCCGGTTTGCCTACCCCGGTGGTGGGTTCAAGTATGCGATTAACGAATACTTGCCAGAGTTGCGTGTCTTTCTTTTCGTACTTGACCCGAAAGAGCTCAAGAGCCTCTTGTACAACTTTTTGGGCCCATTGAACTTCGAAAATACATCGCTTGTCTGGGCCGGCCAAAAACGTGACTGATTCTTCTGATGTATTGCGGTTTACTGAGTTTCGCTTGGTGGTTCGCTTGCGAAGGCAGTCGATGGCGTAGTTTTTCAGGCAGCGTTTGATGTAATTACGTAATTTTCCCTTCGATCTTTCAGCCCGAGTAAATATTTTTTCGCAAATGAGCTTATCCGTGACGAAGGACTGGAGGATATCCTCCAGTTCTTGGATGTCTTGGATGCTGAGCTCGGTCCACAGATATGATTTCATCGCGTCGTAGTAGCGATTGAGAAAATCGCCGACCATCTCTCGGTGGCGTTCGCCATCAGATTCGCTGAGCTCGATGACCGTGGACCAATGCGAAGAGGGGAACTCTACGATTGGGGCAGGGGATCTTTTTTGAAAATTAGGCATAGCAATTAAATAGATTAACCTGTTTTCGTTTTAAACACTGTAAGGCAGCGTTATCAGTACTCTACCCGTTGCTTTCAGTAGAGCATAACTATGTTTTTAAATAATCGTGCAATATTTTTCCTGTAAAAGCAGGTTAAGTGACGTTAGTACGTATGTGATGATGAGTACGTGAATTTTATTGCTGGCGTACTGCTGATATCAGAGTTTTAGCCATGATTAATAAGTTTCAATCTGGCGTTTCTTAGACTCGTGTTGAAGTTTTAAGTACTGACTGATCCATATCTTTTGCTTAGGAATAGCTACATGTTTCACTCCAAGCCGTTCTCGCCTGAACTTCTTACTACTGAGGAAGCTCCTCCACAACGTTCGGTACCGCCTTTAAGCCCGATGGAGTCACGAGTCTGTGCACTTCTAATGCAGCGCCTTACCGAACAACGGGTTGCCGACCACCTCGAACGCTCGCCGAATACCGTGCATGTCCACGTTCGTAACATCTATCGCAAGCTGGGCGTACGGACCCGTAAGGAGCTGTATGAGTATCCGGGGATCATCAATATGATCGTCAAGAATATGAACCCGCAGCAAGAGAGCGGCGCTCCTGGCGCGGGCTAAAGCAGCTTTTTCGCTTTATAAACGACTCTGTAAGCCGTGGGTTGCTCGAGAAATGTAGACGCTGTCGTTTCACAGGCTTCAGCAGTAGTTTTCTCCGCAATGAATCGCCTTAGAGCGTACGAGTCGGTGGGGCGGGCATCTTTCCGCGATTAAAACACAGTCCAAAGGACTTGTTTTTACGACTATGTCGTGCGGTAGGCTGGAAGCCCACCCGGCCTAAGACCCTTCTCGTACACGTTCTGAGTCAAGGCCAGCTGTTGTGCGGGCTGGTGGGTCTAACCAAGTACGGCACCTGAGATGCCTCTTTTGAGCGTTTTGCAGTTCCTGCGAGACGCTTTTTTATTGCGCGGTTGACGCTGGCCCGCTGGGTTGGCTTTCGCGCGATAGGATTGGGGCATGAATCAACAGCAAACCGATAGCGCAACGGACCGATACGCCAAGTCTTCGCGGGCACATGCTGCGGCGAAGAAGCTCATGCCCGGCGGGGTGAACTCGCCGGTGCGAGCCTACAACGCGGTTGGGCGAGAGCCGATCACGATCGCTAGGGGTAAGGGCTGTGTCGTGACGGATATCGATGGCAATGAGTACATCGATTACGTCGGCTCGTATGGGCCCTTGATCTTGGGGCATGCGGCGGAGTCAATTGTTGCGGCGGTGACCAAGACGGCGACGCACGGCACGAGCTTTGGCATGCCGACGCTGCTAGAGAATCAGCTCGCTGAGGCAGTGATTGACGCGGTGCCTTCGGTCGAGGTTGTACGCTTTGTGAACTCGGGGACCGAGGCGGCGATGAGCGCGTTGCGCTTGGCTCGTGCGGTGACAGGTCGGAGCAAGATCATCAAGTGCATCGGCTGCTACCACGGCCACACGGATGCGATGCTGGTCTCCGCGGGTAGCGGCGCGACGACGCTGGGTACGCCGAGTTCGCCCGGTGTGCCCGCGGAGCTGGTGAAGAATACGCTGCTGGTGCCTTACAACGACTTGGCTGCGGTGGAGTCGATGATGCAGTTGCACAAAGACGAGATCGCGTGCATGGCGGTCGAGCCGATCGCGGGGAACATGGGGTGCATTCCGCCTGAGCCGGGCTATCTCGAAGGGCTGCGAAAGCTCTGCGATCAGTACGGCGTGCCGCTGCTGTTTGACGAGGTCATGACAGGTTTCCGCGTGGACTATGGTTGCGCGCAGAAGTTGTACAACGTGATGCCCGACCTGACTTGTATGGGCAAAGTAGTCGGTGGTGGGTTGCCTTGCGCGGCCTACGGGGGCAAAGAAGAATTCATGCGGCAAGTCGCCCCAGATGGTCCGATGTATCAGGCGGGCACGCTCAGCGGCAACCCGCTTGCGATGGCGGCGGGGCTCGCGACGCTTGATGCATTGAAGGCCGACGACTTCGCGGCTTATGCTCGATTGGAAGAGTCTGCCCGTCGTCTCGAAATGGGGCTGGCACAGGCGGCGGAGTCCGCAGGCGTGCCGATCTACATCACCCGTGTCGGCTCGATGATCTGCCCATTCTTTATCTCAGAGCCCGGCAAGCGCGTGGTGAATTACGACGATGCGACCGCCTGCCGAACGGATCGCTTCGCGGTGTTCTTCCGCACGATGCTTGACGAGGGCGTTGTGCTACCGCCCGCTCAGTACGAGGCCTGGTTCGTCGGCACGGCTCACGACGACGAAGCGATCGACAAAACGATTGCGGCGGCGAGTAAGGCGTTTGTAAAGGCGGGGGAGCTGTAAACAGCTTGTTTTTAACGCCAAGATGCCAAGTGGCCAAGACACCAAGAAGAATGAAGCGTTGCCTTATCTTGGCGTCTTTCGCGTCTTGGCGTCTTGGCGTTAAAATGCTTTGTTCAACCTAGATGACATAAAGCAGAGACTTGCCATGACCGCGACCGCAACACAAAC
>JBGCDC010000229.1:0-19495 GCA_045105055.1 Phycisphaeraceae bacterium
CAACTCAAAGCAAACCTTGCCAAGCACAACCCCATCGATCGCCTCGCGCCGCTCGCCAAGGCCAAGGTCCCGCTCTACCACCTGCATGGCGACAACGACCGCGTCGTCCCGCTCGAAGCAAACTCGGGGCTACTCGCCAAACGCTACAAAGCACTCGGCGGTCCGGTCACCCTCGAAGTCATCAAAGACGGAGGCCACGACATGAAAAACCATTGGTTCCAGTCGCAGAAGCTGACGAATTTTATGATCGATAAGGCGACGAATTGACGCGTAGCGGGTGACGCACAGCGTCCCGTTCTGATCAATATCAAAACGGTTCGCAAGGGACGCTGCGCGTCACCCGCTAAACGTCAATTCAATACGTTACTTCGCGTCCGGGTACTTCTTAGCCAAGCGTTCCCAGTAGGGTGCGTAGAGCTTGTCGAAAAAGTCTAGGCCCGCGTCGCGGACGCTTGGCAGCGTCTCCATCTCCGGTGCGATCGAGGGGTCGAAGCCTTTGAGGTGGCCTTTGCCAACGCGTAGCTTTGGCGAGACGAATCGCCAATCGTGATCGCCCATAATCTCTTGGCAGAGTGCTGCACCGACGGGGTCGTATTCCTTGAGCTGCTTGCGGGTGTGGATGTGGTTGTGGTCGTGGTCCATCGTGCGGTTGGTGTCGTACCAGGCCTGGTAGATCTCGGCCCAGTACTCGGCCCGGTTCTTGATCGCATAGGTCCCGCGTGGCCCGCCGTAGTGGATGAGCACCTTGTCGTCGCCATTGACCATGATGTAAGGCGTTGTCGGCTTGCCATTGACCGTGATGTCCCCGCCTTTCAAACAAGCCAAGAGCAACGCCCGCGGCTGATCGGGGAACGCTTCGCTTAGCGCGTCGAGCAGGCGCACTGGCTTGTCGCCTTGAACGCGGCGGAATCGCTGTGCGGGATAGCCGTCTTGGTAGAGGCCGGCTTTCTTCGCGTTGTCGTACGCCTCGGTAACGCGTTTCATTTGCTCGTCGTCGAAGCCTTGGAACATGACGACGTGGCCGAACTCGTGGATGAGGATCGATTCGTCCTTCATCCCGCCGGGGTATTCGAGGACGTCTTCTTCCGCGAAAACAACGGCGGGTTGGCGTCGTTTGTTGATCGTGAGCCTCGTGAGGAAGCCGCGTTTACGCCAGTTGTAAAAGTCCAACGCCTCGCCGGTCTTGTCGGTTTTGAATTGTGGGAGTTCGCTGATCTGCTCGGTCGCGCCGATGAGCAGGCACAGCACCCGCTGATCCCGCACCCGCTGCGCGACGTCTTGGTTGATCGACGCCATCATCTTGTCGAAGAGGTAGGCCGACTCTTTCAACGCGTAGTCGCTGACGTTGTCAGACGTCGCGATGAGGATGTCCTGAACAAGGATGGACTTTGTATAAAAGTCGCTGTCGAGGTCATAGAAGTCAATCTGCTCAGCCGTGGGCGGGGCGACGGTGAAGGTCTTCTCCGCCGCAAGTGTTGGCAGACAAAGCGTGAGCAGGAACAGACAAACAAGCATGGATCGAATCATCATAAAAAAACTCCGTGTCGCAACAATGTTACGACGCAGAGCTTTGGGGGTTATTAACAGTTATGTTTTAATTCATTGACGAGGAGACAAATTTTACGGAGCGGTCAAACCGGCACCGCCGCCGCTGTAGCTGATCATCACGGCGTTGGAACCCGGGACACCGCCGCCGGCGCCGTTAGGGTTGTCCGCGCCGTTTGCGGCATCGAACAGGCCGTCGTCCGGCTCGTTTCCATCGGTGTTCAGTGAACCGTTGGCATATTTCGTCGTGAAGCGGTTTTCGTTTTCAAAGCTCACATGGTTGTCGTTCCACAGTACCGAGCCGGCCCACTGCCCAGCCTCATCGGTGTGGACACTTTGGAGCGCGGTCGCTGCGCTGCTTGTGCCGATATTACGATCCGACACAACGACCGCTTGTGAATTCAGCGTCTGGCTCCATTCAGCACCACGCGCCGCGGTGTTTGCGGTGATCGTGTTCGTGGCGGCGCCTTGATTCTGGAAGTGCAACAGTGAATAGGAGTAGTTTTTAGTGGTGGCGTCGAATACGACATCATTGACGGCAGCCGTGTCGATCCACGGTGTGGCGGCGTCGGTTTCCGAGGGGCTGATCGCGTACTCGGGTGTGAAGTAGTCGCCGGTCATCAGGATCCAGTAGCGAGATTGAATGACCGAGCCATCTCCGGAGCCACCAGTATTCGCGGCGTTGTTCACAAGGATCGTGCCCTTGGAGGTGAGGCCGGCGAAGTTGCTCTTGTTGGAGTTCGCGAAGGTGACCAGTCCTTGGTGAATACCACGGAGCTGGGTCGAGTTCTGCATGCGTCTTGCGGTCCGACGCGCAGCACCGAGGGCCGGCAGAAGGATGGCGATGAGCAGCGCGATGATCGAGATCACCACGAGCAGTTCGATAAGAGTAAAGCCTTTACGCATAGATGCACCTTTGAAAAAGAAAAAATAACAAGCCAAAAAGGCGCCGCACCCGTTTAGAGGTGCGCCGCCGTGTGAAACTGAATCATGAATCGCGTCGTCGGCGAGCAATCAAAAGACCGCCCAAACCTAGTAGTGCGAGTGAGGAAGGCTCGGGGACTTCGGAAGTCAGCGAGAAGTTGGTGATGTCGGCGGTCACGCCAGAACCCGAGACGGCAAAGCCGATTGAATTGATGTCTTCATCGGCAAGCGTTGCCGTTGCGCGAACAGTGGAGTAGGTTGCGGTGGCTTGATCTTTCACGAACCAGGTCGCAGTCCAAGCGCCGGTGCCGCCGGTGGTATCGAGCACGATCCGAAAGTCTGCGGCGCTGGGTGATTGCGTAAACCCAGTCCATGCTGTCTCGCCAGTAATGCTTGTCAGCGCCGCACGAGGGTTGTTCGTGTTCTCACGGAAATACATCCATGCACGCCCCTCGGTCACGGTGCCTAGGAATCGGTTGCTGTTGGCCGAGGTATTGGATTGTCCGTTGGCGAAGCCGAACCCAACCCATGCGCCTGCGCCGCCGGTAGACAGCGCGATGGAAGCTTCGGCGGTGTAGATCAAGCCGTCGACAGGGGTAAACGCGACTGTCGCGCTGCCGGGGTTTTCGGCGGTGACATTTACGTCACCGTTACGGTCGAACATGGCTGACGCGTTCCATGTACCACCGCCAACGTCGGTTGATGCCCCGTTAAGGTTGGCCGTGGTGCCACTGAAATCATCCTGAAAGATGATTGTTTCAGCGTATGACGCTGTGCCGGCCATAAGGCTGAGGGTCGCCGTTGCGACGCTGAGGGACGTGATTATTTGAAACGTTTTCATACGGTGCCTCCTAAGGCAGAAAATTAAAAATCTAAAAAATTAGGTCTTAGTAGTTGTGAATCGCGTCAGATGCTTCGTAATGAAGTGGGGTTAGCGACGGTCCACTAGAAACTTTTGTGTCGGGCTAGCAGCAGCGCTGCATCCCGCTTCCCCGGTTCTTTGTCATCATGTTCCTCCAAGTGAAGTTGTATTAATTGGCCTGTAGTTACCAGTGACGCACTGGCTCGGTCTTGTCTTGTTCGCTCAGCCATGAAAGCCGGGCGATGATTTATTCGCTGTCTTGAGTGTCCTGCTGATCTGGTGTTGATGCGGTGTCTTCGTCGGCTTGCACGAGGACGCGGATTTGGTCGGTGCCGTCTAGCGTTGAGATCGCTAGCGTGAGCGTTTTTCGGTCGTCACTGATCTGTACTTGGTCCTGTGCATCCACATCTAGGAAATCATCAAGGCCGCTAAACCGTGCGCCGCTGGAAGGAGGGCCCATCGTCGCGTAGGTCACGCCTTGGACGCCGAAGGCGGCGTGGCTTGCCTGCATGTGTTCCACGGTTGCCATCACGCCAAGGATCGGGCGATCAAATCGGATCGTTAGCTGTATGTCTCTACTCGTATGCGGTGGGGTTGTCTGGTCGTAGTGGATCAAGTAGCTATCCACCATCAAGCCTGCGGGCAGGGTCGATGCAACGCGATCTGCGGGCTTGGTCTGGCCCGCTTTTTGGAGTGTTACGATTTGGTCGGCATCTAATCGCACGCCAAAGGATTCGGGAAACAGTTGAGCGACATGTGATTCAGCGCTTCCGTTGGTGAGCACCATGGGTATCGCTGTTTGGTATTGGATTGAGCCTTCTAAGCGAGGGGCTGCGGACAATGCTTGCCAGTACTGTGTAAAGACCGCATCGATCGGGTGATCGGTAACGATTTGTTGAGTGTCGGCTGGCGCCCATGCCGATTGGCCGGCAGTAAGTTTCGTGGGAGCTTCGTCGTCGCCTCGTTTTACGGGATCCAGTTCGACCTCTCCGTTAAAGACGTGGACCTGCGTACCCGTGGACTCGGAAACCTGTACTCCGAATCGTGTGCCGAGATCGATGACATCCATGTTTGTCGTGCTGACCAGAAAGCCTTGGGAGTTCTCGGTTATACAGATGCCAACGAGTTTGCCAGCGTGTAGGCGGATCGCGTTATCGTTCTCGATCAACTCAATCGTTGCGGGCGCTTCGACGATGGCGACTGCGCCACGTTTGGTCGTGATCTCAACGAAGCCAGCGATGAGAGAGAACCGCTCGCCAGGGCGTAGGGATTCACTCGGTTGCTCGTCCCACTTTGCGTTGTGGGTCGCGGTGATCGTGGCGACGGCGGGGGCTAGCGTTACAGAAGCGGGCTTGCCTGGTTTTGCTTGCGAGTCAGGGTTTTGCGCGAAGTCGGGTGGTGCCTGGATGGGTCTTGGCTTGATGCTGCCTTGGAAGACGAACAAGAGCGTGGCGGCGAGTACGACGGCGGCGGCTAGGCCGAGGGGTAGAGCATATTGCTGTAGTTTTTGGCCGGTGAATTGAAGGCCCGCTCGGGTGAGGATGCCGAGCGCTCGACTGAGTTCGAGTTCAGGGGTCGCTTTGCCTTCTTGTTCTGAACCAACATTCATCGCAGTAGCGAACGCACCCGACTCGTCGGAGGGGGATTCGTCGATCACGTCTTGGATCGTATGGATGTCGACCTGATCAAGGAAGCGATGCAGGTCGGCGTGCTGAAGCTGGCGGTTGATCTGCGTATCAAGCATCGATGCGCGGACGAACGCCTCGCGGTTGGCCTCGCATTGTGTAAGCCAATGTGACATCTCGGCTTGCTGCTGCTCGGTCAGCTCGCCGTCGAGGTAGGCCTGGATGAATGCTTCGTGGTCCATGGGTTGGGCTAGTGCGTGTCGTTGCGGCTGAGGCGATCTTCGATACAGGTCTGTAGGGCTTTTCGGATGCGGTGTAGTGAGAGGCGGACGGCGTTGGCGGATAGGCCAAGCGTGTCTGCGATCTTGCCGGGTTTTAGGTCTTGGACGTAACGGCGCTCGAGCAGGGCCTTGCTCTTTGGCGGCAGCTTGTCGAGGCATAGGGCCAGCGCATCACGCTGATCCTTGGCCTGCTCGGAGAGGCGTTCGTGTGTTTCGGAAAGCTGTAGCAATAGGTCGTTGCTGAAACGGTGCCGATCTGAGCTGGCTTTCCCGAAGTACTGGAGGGTTTTGTTGCGTGCGATGCCCATCGCCCAGCCCGTGAAGGAGCGGTCGTGATCGAACGTGTCGAATTTCTCGGTAACGGTCAGGGCGACCTGCTGGAGCACATCCTCAGCGGTCGCGCGGTTGCGGATCAGCGAGTTGAGGTAGGCCTCAACGGTGGGCTGGGCCTGCATCCAGAGGAGCGTCAGGTTTTTGGCAGGGTCGATTGGCATGTTCTATCTACCAATACTTCCACGTTTGGGGTATTTCATGTCGTAGCGAGTTAAAAATTGACGCACTTCGCTTACATTAACCATAAACAAAGTTTCTGATTGTGTTTATGAATTAATAGGCATGCAAAAAAGCTTTTAAAAAGACCGCTGCTGCCTGAAAATAAGGCAGAATTTTTAAAAAAATGCGTCTGAATTGGAGAGATTGCGTAATAACTAGGTTGCGTAAGACGCTTAGGTGTGACGCTAAGGTGCGCATCTTGTTATTCAATTCTTTGTTCGAGCCGTTCATGCCCCAAGACACACGCCAATCAGACAGCGAGCTAATGCTGAAGATCACGGCCTGCCAGGGCAAGATCTTCGCGCTGGCTTTGTCGATGCTAGGGGATCGTGATGCGGCGGCGGATATCCAGCAGGAGACCAACCTAGTCATCTGGGGCAAGGCCGAAGAAGCCAAGCTGGTCGACAACTTCTCTGCATGGGCCTTGAAGATCGCTTTTTTCCAGATCAAGAACTTTCGGCGTAAGCAAGCAAGGTCTGTTTTGCTGTTTGATAGCGACGTCATGGAGTTGCTGGCCGAAGACACCTCCGAGATGGTGAGCGACATGGACGATAGGCTTCATGCGCTGCAGACCTGTATGAAGTGCCTCCCCGAGAAGCACCGCCAACTGCTCGAAGAACGCTATCACCACGGGATGTCAGTGAAAGACATCGCGAAGGGTGTTTCGCGGTCAGCCAACAACATTGGCGTGACGCTATTCCGTATCCGAACGCAGCTGCACAACTGCATCTCGCAGAGACTCAAGGGGGACAAGGCCTGATGCGAGACCTAACTAAGAACCAACGCGAGTGCGCAGCGCTGATTACAGCGTTGACTGATGGCGACTTGTCCGAATCGCAGCGAGATCGGCTCAACGAGCTTTGTCGCGAAGATGCTGACTGTCGAAAGCTCTACGCCGCGGTCATGTCGGTGCATGGCATGCTGCTTTGGTCAAGCCATCTCTCCGAAAAGCAGAAAGAAGAACCCGACGAGTCAGACACCTTCCTCTTCGAGATCTACGAGCAGGCTCGGCTTAACCGACTCAAGCTCGATGCAGAAGTTCAGCTCGCCAAGAACCTCGAATCGCAAGCGCGTGAGCGCGATCAGCGACGGCAGCTACAAGAGGCTGAGCGAGCTGAAGCAAAGCAAGCCGAGCACAAGTCTCGCATCATCATCATCCCCAAGGCAGCGGTCTATAGCGGGCTGGCTGCGGCGATATTACTGGCGATGGTCTTGCTTTGGCCAGTGATTCAAGGTGGCCCCGCGAGCCAAGTGGTGGGTCCGCCAGAGGTCGCGGTAGCTGGGCCCGAAGCGCGCTTGGTGAGAAGCCGAGACGCGGTTTGGGATCGGACAGTGTCTTCGGACGGCGTGCTCACTGGCACTGAGACCTGGACGTTGAAGCTTGGGTTCGCAGAGATCGCGATGCCTAGCGGCGCGTCGGTCATCTTGCATGGCCCGACCACCTTCCGCTTAATCGATGACAACACGCTCGCGCTCGACGACGGCCGACTATCCGCGGAGGTCCCGGACCGCGCTAAGTATTTCACCGTGAAAACACGTTCGATGGATATCGTCGACCTAGGCACGCGCTTTGGCGTCAAGGTCGAGGCCGACGGATCGTCCTCGGCAAGTGTCTTTGAAGGCAAGGTCGAAGCTCACGAGCCCGCATCAAAAGCGACCGACTCGCCGCGCGTGGTCGCGTTGACCGCAGGCCAGCAGGTGAGCGCAAATGCCACGGGCCAGCTTGCCGAATCAATTGTTTCGGTCGATCCGGACCATGGCTACATCGATCGTTGGGACGCGATTGACCGCCGCGTCCTGGTTCAAGGCCAAGCACGCTTTTTCAACACGCCGCCAACGAGCGTTCGTCAAGGCGAGCTACTCAATACCAATCAGATGATCGTGTTTGCGGAATCAGAGGTTGTGCTGGATCAGCCCATCGAGGCCATGATCAATCTGCCGGAAAAACGTTTTGCGAAATTTGCCACGATCCCTGCGGGCAAAAGGGTCGTGAGTTACTTCATCCATTCCGCACCCATGGCTGACGAAAAAAGCTTTGCCACCGCGACGCTTACTTTCCCGGGTCGCGTCCTTGGCGTTGTCGGCAACACCAAGGCGTTGCGAGATACCAACGACATGTTTGGTCACGAGTCGGTCGGCTACATCCCTGCCGACGATCGCAACACCTACGGCATCGACCCCGGAAGCCCCGACTACTTCGCCATCGGCGGGCTGCAAGGCAACACGCTGACGATTCATCTCGCGGCTGGCGAATTCGCCGACCAAGTCCGCGTGCTCGTTGAAGTCCCCGACACACCTGGAAAGCAGTAAACGATTCAATAGCTGATGCGCTCGACAATTAAACCGTTTCTTTAGGAGGAACCATGTCTACTCAACAATCCATTTTCTCACGGCAGTCTTTTCGCCGTCCCTCTTCTGCAGACTTAGGAGGTCTCATGAAATCACATCGATATGCACTCGCAGCTGTTTTAGCCTGCGGACTGTCTGGCTACGCCAGCGCAGCCACAGTCTTCTCTGAAAACTTTGACGCCCGCACATCTGGAAACGTCACCGCAGCAAGCAACCTCGGTACAGGCTGGGCCTTTACCGGCGGCGCGTTCGGCAATATCACCGCCGGTGCCGACAAGGCATACACCAGCGCGATTGCTGGATTTCCCGGCTCTAACGATCTAAACATCGCAGCGAACTCGACCGGTTCAGCAGATCCTGCGATCGATGCGACAACGCTTCTGACCGCCTCGTTTGATGCGGTGCAGGTCGATTCTGCTAACGCAACGACGCTTTCGATGGACATTGGTGGCTATGGCAGCAATAACTCGCGCACCTTCAAGGCCATGACTGTCCGCGGCCTTAGCTCGACAGGCGACGAAGTGTTCGAGGCATGGATCGGCTTTGGTAGCGGCAACAACACCCGCTTCATTTACGCGCGTGAAGCAGGCGACACCAACTACACATTAGGAGCCAACGACAATGCAAGTAACCCTGCGGGCACCGCTGTGGTCACAAACATTGCCGGTGACTGGAACGGCACGAATACCGGTACCAAGCCCGGCGGGCTGGACACGCTGACGATGTCGATTCAGAACAACCAAGTGACCTACGGCTTTGCTTCTGGCGGAGCCGTACAGGGCACCCTTGGGGGTACGCTTACGTTTGGCATTAACTCTGCGGCAAGCGATCTTGCTCAACTCGAGTTCGTCGGCTTTGACAACTTGGGATCGCAAAACCGTGGTTACTGGCTTGACAACATCTCGGTCAACGGCACGCTCGTCCCCGAGCCTAGCTCACTTGCGATGCTGGGCCTAGGCGGTCTTGCACTGCTGCGTCGTAGACGCGCCTAACTCTTACGGCCTTTTATTGAGGTTTGGTTTATTCAGCCAAACGCCTTTCACTTTTCATACTTCAAATCACTTTAATTCCCTGGGAGGGACACATGTTTCACGCGAAGAAACTGATCGCACTTACTGCTGCTTGCAGCATCACCGGCTTGGCCTCGGCGGAGGTTGTTTTCAGCAACAACTTCGAGGATGGCAACATTGCTGCTGAGGTCGGCTCGTGGACCATCGCCAACACCGCGACCAGCACCGTCCTCACCGGCGGCGGTGCTGACGCGACGCTTGGCAACAACGCAATCCTCTTGGACGGCTCAGGCTCTTCACCTGCCGTGGTCGGCAATCTGGATGTCGATATCGCGTTCGCAGACCTCGACCTCACCGGCGGCAAGACCGCGACCGTGTCGTGGGACAGCTACGCCCGACGCACCAACGGGATCGCCAAAGAACTCACCATCACCGGCTACGACTCATCGGACAACAAGGTATTCGCGATGGTGCTAGGCGACGCAAATTCTTTTGGCAACACAGGTGCTGATCGTCAGCGACCAGGTTTTGCGACCTTGGCTGGCGGTAAAACAGTCTTGCCAGGCCCGGGCACGCCCAACAGCTTCTGGTTCGGTAGCAGTGGTAGCAACACCACCGTTGATCCGCTTCGCGATGCCAGCTTCGACCTGACCATCGGTGAGTCCAGTTGGGATTTGACAACGGCCTCGCAGGGCGCGGTCGTCTACTCCACCACGGGCTTGGCAACTTTCGATGGTGCGAGCCATGCGGACCTGGCCTACATCGAGATCACATCGTTTGGTACTGGCTTCGGGATGGTCTTCGACAATATTCAAGTCGAAGGAACCCTCGTCCCCGAGCCTAGCTCGCTCGCGCTGCTGGGCCTAGGTGGTCTAGCGATGCTTCGACGGCGACGCTGATTCCACGTCCTCCTATCCGTCTCCTTGCTTTACCGCGAGGGGTCGGTTTCGATTCGCCATTTTTATCAGGGCCCGTCAAAAGGAACCGTTATGAAACGTACACACGCCTTCACACTCATCGAATTACTCGTCGTCATCTCAATTATCGCGCTGCTCATCGCGATCCTCTTACCCGCTCTGAGTTCGGCACGCGAGTCCGCTCGGTCACTGCAAAATATGACGCAGACACGCGGTATCCAGCAAGGCATCTTCATCTTGTCGCAAAGCAACAAGGGCTGGTACCCCGGCGTAAACCAGTTGGTGCAAGGCGACGGCGTGAAAACATTCACAGCTTCATCAGCTATCCCCGGCAACTGGACTGGCGGTGCACGCGCGGGCCAATACCCAGAGGCGCGGTGGATACTCTTGATGGCAGACGATGCCTTTACCCCCGAGTATGCAATCAGCCCAGCGGAAACCAACGAGAAAATGACCGAGTGGGATCCCAACGGCACGTACACACAAAGCGATGATCAATACATCTCATCCTTTGGACTCTCCGCGCTGTTTACTAACCTCGGCGGCGCAGACTTCGTCGCAAACGGCCGCACTGGCGAATGGCGCGACACGGCGAATTCTCGAGCGGTCGTCGTGAGCGATCGCCTCGCAGGTGGGACGTTCAACGCACCGCAGACCCATCAAAGCCTGTGGTCAGAAAACGGCTGGAAGGGTTCAATCACGTTCAATGACAACCACGTCGAGTTCTCAGATACTTCGGAAATCGAAGGCACAAAGTACGTTGATACCGCGGCAGAATTGCCGGACAATATCTTCGGTCAGTTCGGTGGCGACGATCAAAACGTGCCGACGTTTATGTCCGCCGACGCAAACGCCTATCAGATCGTGCACGGCAACAACCAGCCGCTCGCGCAGTAAGCCGCATCTCACTAATTTTGCGTGTTGACTTTTCCATCGCTCCGAGCTTCGCTCACGGAGCGATGAAGGCGTGCCATGTTTTTGTAGGCGCAGTCAGAAATCAGCAACAAGGATGCGGGGGAGGTGTTCGTGATCGACGAGGACGCTGGGGTGGCGTAGGCCGTGCTCGGTTGCGAGGTCGATGACTTGCTGCTTTTGGCAGGCGGCAATTTCGACAGCGAGTTGGCCGGGGTCCGCAAGGTGAGCCTTGGCTTGTTCGATCAAGGGGCGAATACAGTCTAAGCCGTCGGCCCCGGCGCGTAGGGCCCCGGTGGGCTCGTGGTCTTTCACGTTGGGCTCGACCGCGTCCCACTCATGATCGGGGATGTAAGGCGGGTTTGAGCACAGGTACGTCAGCCGTTCGTTGCGTAATGGCTCGAGCAGGTCGCCTAAGCGGAAGTCGATACGGTCGGCTACGCCGTGCTCCGCCGCGTTTTCTTTCGCAACCGCAAGTGCGTCTTCGCTGATGTCGGTCGCGATGAAGGTCGCGGCGGGGTCGGTCTTAATAAGCTGCTTGGCCAAGGCGATGATGATTGCGCCTGAGCCCGTGCCGACGTCTGCGATTCGCGGCGCGGCGAAGCCCGGCGTTCGGCGATGGTGCTGCAAAACATGCTCGACCAGTGTCTCGGTGGATGGCCGAGGGATCAGCACAGCCGAGTTGACCTTCAGCATCATCGAGAAAAACGGCGCCTGACCAACGAGGTAATCAACCGGCTCGTCCTTCATCGCGCGTTCGACCAATTCACGGAACGCGGCGCGCTCAAGATCACTGGCCGGGCGATGCGGGTCCATGTAGAGCTTGAGCCGGGGTTGATTCAGGACATGGGCAAGCAGCATCTCCGAACAGACGCGCGGTGAGTCGATGCCCTTCTTCTCGAAGGCTTGGGTGGTCCACTGGATGAGCCGCTGAGATGTCCAAGGCTTGTCGGCCATGGGCTAATTTTAGGGTGTTGGGCCCGGGGCGTGGTGCATCGGCTCGCGTGTTACGATGAAGGCGACGATTTTGCTGACGCTCAACACCCCACGCCCCACACCTGTCACCACATGCATGTTGCTCTGATCGCGAATACGGCTTGGCTGGACGAGGAACTGGCGACGCTGCACCACTTAGTGGTGGGGCTGCTGGACGACTCGGTGCAGGTGGTGCAGGTACTGCCGACAGGCCGAGCGGAGGGCGAGGTGGTATCGTTTGGTTCACGATTGAGTTGGCGTGAGCGGCGAGGGCGTTTTCGCAATCGCCGAGCGCTGAATCGCTTGGCCGAGCCTTTGAAACAGCAAGACGTCGAGCTGATCCACGCCCTGGACGGTCGGCAATGGCGCGCGGCGCTGGACCTCGGCAAGCAGTTGTCGCTGCCGGTGGTGCTGACTGCGAATAGCGGGATGGACATTGAGTTGGCAGCGCGGTGTGCCGGGCGGTTGGTGCCGGGCCAGCACGCGGTGTTGTGCGCGACCGAGCCGTTGAAACAGCTCGTAGACCAGGCGATCGGCGGGGCGGTCCCGGTGCGTCACGTGCCGTTTGGTGTGCACTTAGGCAAGCCCACGCCGCGCGTCGATGGAGAGACGCCTTGCGTCGTAATCAGCGGCGACGGCGGGTTCGACGACTACACTCAGCGCCTGCTAGAAGGTGCAAAAAAAGCGATCGAAGCGCACCCCGATCTACAGCTCTTTTTCGATGGCCAGCGGTCCGACCCGCGTGCGCTTTGGCGTGCGATCCGTAAGCAAGGCCTACTCGCCAATGCGACGCTGATCCCGCGTCGGCTGGGGCATCGCGAGGTGCTGCTTCGTGCCGGTGCGATGGTGCATCCTCAGCCGTTGGGCCGAGCAAGGTCGCTAACGCTGCGGGCGATGGCGCATGCTGTGCCGGTGCTGACCTGTGCGGACCCGCTGCTCGACGACATGATCGATGGCCAAACCGCTCACGTTTTGCACGACCCCTCCGCCGAGGCCTGGGCCAAGGCACTGATCAGCTTCGCCAACGAGCCCGAGCCCTGGCGCGAGCTAGGCCGATCCGCCCAGCTATGGGTCGGGCAACATCGCCTCGCCTCAACCCAGCTTGAACACCTCATCGCCACCTACCGCCACCTCACCGGCGAACCCATCGCCTTCCCAGGCACCGCTTAATCCCCTCGCGCACAACGACCACTGCGATGTGACACACAACGTGCTCATCACGCGCCTTTTTATAAGCAGGTCAAAATCCCCCCTTGCACACAATCGGCACACCTCTCTCCCGCACCCCATCCCCGCGCACACCGCCTCCATGAAGCCCATGGCATTGATGTGAGTCAAACGAGCATCAACGCCGTGGCCCCGAGCGACAGCCACCCATGGCCCCAGCCCCACAAAGCCCCAAATCCCAAATCCCAAATCCCAAATCCCAAATCCCAAAAATAATTACCCCTTCAACACCCCCCAACTCTCAACCCCGCGCGCACAAACCCAACCCGCTACCCCGCCTCCAACGCACGCAAGCCAACCCGTCCCCGCACCGAGCCCCGCCCCCTTCGCATCCTGCGCCGCGTGTGTCACCCCTAGCACCCGGCAGATGTGATTACCCGCCATCAGCCGTAGACGCCTTGTAGCGAAAAACAAGGCTGTCGCTTTTTCTTCTCTCGGCACCCCTCGATCCAAGATCAGCATCGCGACAAAGCCGCCGCGTCACCACGCGGGGGAGGGACTTGTATTCATGTACTCATCCCCTTTTCTCAACGAGAATAAGTTACATACGAGTTAGTTGCCAATTTCCCCCCTATATTTACTAAAAGCCATAAATCCTAAATCATTTGGTCATATTTGAGAGTTCAGTTTCCATTTACTATGGCCTGCTTTTGTTAACCCTAATGCGTTAGTGCAAAATTCTTATGGCACGCTTGCCTAAGCAGAAGAATAATCCGTTAAATGCCGAACGGTCTGTGGAACTTGCTTCACTATGGTCGAAGCATCAGTTCATCATTGAGGCATTTATTCGTAGCCTTGTTCCCGATCCACATGATCGTGACGATGTTTTGCAAGAGACCGCAAAGCAGGTAGCTGTCATGTTTGATCAATACGATTCCGAAAAGCCATTTGCGAACTGGGCTGTCGGTATTGCTCGTCTTAGAGTGCTTGAATGTCGAAATCGAAGGCAAAGACAAGGCAAGATGTATGGGGGCGAAATGCTCAACCAGATTGCAGAGGCACTTATAGAAGTGCAACCCGAAATGTCGCCACGAATTGCGGCGATGGAGCACTGCGTCAAGAAACTTAAGCCTCGACATCGAACACTACTAGACCTGCGTCACACAGATGATTTAGATGTTGCAACGATTGCCAAGCGCGTGGGCGTTAAGCCAAACACTATTTCAGTTGCCCTCTATAAGATTCGTACACAACTAGCTCAGTGTATTAAGCGACGCGTGGAAGCTGAGAGTCGAGGTGGCCGTGCTTGATAATTATCAGGAATTGATGGCTGCCTACTTCGCTGGTGTCTTAGATCATGTTGGTTCTGATCGTTTGGCAGACTGGATTTGTGAGTCTGAAGCGAACGTCAATACGTTTGCTCGATTCGCCATTGAGCATCATGCTCTTGAGCATTTCCTACGTGTCGAAAAATATGGGGATATTGCTAGTCTTAGTCAGCATGACTTTACGGACACAAACGAAACGAGCCTTGGGCTCACCGAATTAGAAGAGTTGAAGCTGCTGTCGGAGATGGAGGAGAAGGTTCCACTGATTCCCGTAGTGCTAGAACAACCTGCTACGGTTTTGCGCCCAACCCCTTGGCCTATCCGTTGCTCCGTGCGAACCGCTACTCGTCAGAGTGTAATCGTTTTTTCTCGCCGTCTATTTTGGGGGTCTTTTGCTGCGATGTTACTGATCGGTCTTTTCATAGCAGGTCACTTTGTAGTGCAGCAAGCCGAACCGGCTGCTAGTAGACCAGTCGTGCTGAATGAATCAACTGCGCCCCCGCAAGTACAGGTGGTCGCGATATTGGAAGGACAGTCGGATCCGAAATGGTTGGACGGTGAGAGTCGGTCCAACGGCTCCTCATTGATCGAGGGCGACTATCGGCTATCTGAGGGGACGATCAGGATCCGGTTCGACAACGGAGCCTTAGTTTATGTTGAGGGTCCGTCTCGTTTTTCGCTTGATTCTGGTTCTATGATCACGCTTGAAGAAGGCCGATTGGTGAGTCATTGTGAAGATCGAGCGCATGGATTTTGTGTGCGAACTCCCTATGGTGACTTTATAGACTTGGGTACCGAATTTGGGGTGTCGGTTAGCCCGTGGCGTGAATCGCAGCTACATGTTTTTGAAGGTGAAGTTAAAGCTGTTTCGAGTAGCCCGCGAGATTCACTGGGCAGTGATTCACGAATTGTGCGTACATCCGAAGCTGTTGCGATCGGACCCATTCATAGCGGAGTCATTCAGCCGCTAGCCCAAGCCGATCCCAATTTATTCGACACAGTGCGACGTCGCTTTGTAGCGTCCATCAATACGGGCTCTTTGATGGATCAAGACAACCTTGATCAGCAATGGCTTGTGACTCAACTTAACCAGCGCCCGATCAATCCCCCATTACCAGCAGTTTTGTTTGTCCCGCCTACCAGGGAACAGCTTAAGTTTGGCCCCGTTTCAAGGCTACCCAAACCTATTTTCTTGCCTAACCAAGTCGGCCAACTTTGTTGGATCAAACCCAATGCAAGCTTACTGTCACAGGATGTCGCAACAACAACTTACAGCACATCTTTTGATCTAGAGGGATACGTCGCGTCTACAGCTTGGCTCGACTTGGGCTTTAATGCGGACAACTTTGTGAGTGCGATCCGCCTTAACGGCAAATCGGTCCCGCTCCCAGAGATTACGAACATGCCGAACGTGTCGCCCTATGCTCAATTGAATCGAATCAAGATTCAAGACGGGTTCCTGCCCGGCCGCAATCAGGTCGAGATTGTTGTGACCAACGGAAAGCCAGACGCACGCCCGACCTATACCGGCCTAGTTGCAGAACTTTCGATCACCGCACAGCCGGATTGGATCACCGCCCCCGAACAGAGGCCGCGACCAAATTAATCGTTTTCTATCCCCCCGTTCGCGTCAGCGGGATGGGACCTATTTTTACGACGCAACTTACCACTCTATTCATGGAGAAACACAATGAACGCACTCAGAATGATCACCGCAACGGCTTTAACCGTATCCCTCGCCAGCATGGCACACGCAGATACCGTGATTGCCTTTGAAGATTTTTCAGGTACTGGCGTAGAACTGGATGGCACGGCCCCTGATATCGGAATCGGGACAGGTAACTGGGACTCGGGTCTTGGTATTTTCACCGATGCTGGCTCAATCATCGGGGCTGATGGAACCAACAACGGCGGCGCCGCAACACGAGAAGGCTCTGCCGTCCTCGATTTTACCCCCCAGAACGGCACAATTTACGAGTTGGAAGCAACCATCACCAATACAGGCAGTGCTTGGGTCGCGATTGGCTTTTCAGATACCAAAAACAAGTTGAGCGGTTCCAACGGCCGCGTATCCAATGGCACGTCAGACTTTGGTGGCTATGCATGGATGTTTACGGCCGATGGTAGGCAGGCAGCGTTCAGCGGTATTGGCACGGCCAATAAATACGCAACCGAAGCGACCGCCGACAACACGGTCCCGGTCACGCTGAAGATCGTGCTCGATACGACCGGCGGTGAAGGGGCGTGGACGGCAGAATATTTTGTGAACGGCACGACGCTCGGGCCGGAAGCAACGCTGATTGCCGGAGCCTCCAGCATTTCTCACGTCGCCATTAGCCGTGATATCAATACGGGCGCACCGGCCGCCTCGATCTCTAGCTTCTCGCTCACCGAAGTCCCCGAGCCTTCCTCGCTCGCGCTCCTCGGCCTCGGTGGCCTAGCCTTGATGCGTCGTCGACGCGACTAAAGCTTTCTCCTTCACTTTTCCAGGCCTTAATCGGCTTGGGAAAGATTTGTTTGATCTGCTTTGAGATATTGTCATTTGAAAAGGACATCCCTATGAAGACCAGAAGAGTAACAAACCGAGCCTTTACTCTCATCGAATTGCTTGTCGTTATCTCGATCATTGCTCTACTTATCGCGATTCTCCTGCCAGCGCTGGGGGCTGCTCGAGATTCTGCCAAGCGAACGCAGTGCCTCGCCAATGTGCGATCCTTGGCGCAGGCGTACACTACAAGCCGGGTCGATGTCAATTACGCGCCACACGAGTATTTTGACCTCGCCTCGAAGAATTCCTTTTGGGCTTCTGCGTTGCAGGACTACGGTTTCCAAGATGGCCAGCGCCTCTGCCCCGATGCCACACAGATCAAAGATACGCCGGACTTGGCGGCTGGCGTCTACTTCGGCACCGCGACGAATGCTTGGAGCGAGCAGCGCCCCGAATACCCCGATGGCCCCTGGACCGCTAGTTATGCTTTCAATGGATGGTTTTATAACCACCCAACTGGGCCTTCTGGTATGACCAAGGAACAATTTGACGCGAAAGCCTATAATTCTTTAGATACTTTAACCACGACTACGACCACGCCACTTTTTAGTGATGGGATGTGGCGTGCGTCATACCCTGAAGACACGGATACGCCGCCAGCTAGCCTCAGCGCAATTACGATAGGCGGTGGTCAGCCGCGTATGAACAATTTCATTTCTACCCGCCATAAAAGTGCTAGCAACGTCTCCTTCGCCGACGGTAGTGCTAGGCCTGTCCCAGCCGAGAACGCATGGTCTCTTGATTGGCATGTTGATTTTAATAAACAAGATACGGTATCGATAAACGACTGAGCAGTTTAAAGGACCGGCAAGTCAGCTAGACGCAGGCTTAGCGACATCTAAGTGAAGTGGATTTAATTCCGGGATCGTAAAAGGTGATAAGCACATTGATTGGTGGTCCTAAAAGTATCGGATACCAAGTCGGCGAGATTCAAAAGGTGTGGGGCGTTAATCGAATCCTGATGGGGTCGGTTTGGTAGGTTGTGTTCGTATACGCTCTCGGCGTGTAAAATCTCTAGCTTGCGACTACTTAAAACTATCTCTGAACTGCGTGTGTATCGTCGATCGATTGAGAAGCCTATTGCGTTGGTGCCGACGATGGGGGCGCTGCATGCGGGGCATCTCTCGTTGATCGAGGCGGCTAAGCGGTTGTCGGATGAGGTTTGGGTGACCATCTTCGTGAACCCGACGCAGTTCGGCCCGAATGAAGACCTGTCCAAGTACCCTCGGCCACTGGAAGACGACCTTGCGGCCTGTGAAAAACTTGGGGTCACCGCGGTGTTTAATCCTGAGCCTGAGGTGGTGTATCCGCCGAGTGTGATCCCGATGGAGTTGGATGTGCCGAGTCTGACGGGCGCGTTCGAGGGGGCGCATCGGCCTGGGCATTTTGCGGGGGTCTGCCGAGTCGTGCTCAAGCTGTTTAATTTGTGTCAGCCGCGTTACGCGTGCTTTGGACAGAAGGACTACCAACAGCTGCGCGTGATCGAGGCGATGGTCCAGGACCTGAACCTGCCGATTGCGATCCAGCGCGTCGCGACGATGCGCGAGGCCGACGGCCTGGCCATGAGCAGCCGAAACCGATACCTCGGCGAAGACGCACGCAAGCACGCGGTCGGCCTATACAAGGCGCTGAACCTCGCCAAGCATCTCATCGAGTCCGATGGCGAGACCGACCCGGCCATCATTGAGCGGGCGATGGAGCAGTCGCTGGTCGCACACAAGATTGAGCCGGACTATTGCGCGATTCGCCACCCCGACACGCTCGATGCGTTGGACATGGTGTGTCCGCCGATCGTCGCGCTGATCGCGGGTCGGCTGGATGGCGTTCGCCTGCTTGATAATCTGATCATCTGATTCGCTTCGCGGATTAAAACAATTGTTTTTTGGTGGGGATCTGGGCTTAGCGTCGATGAGTGCGGTATTGCTGATCTTCGCGTTGTTTGATCAGCCGACTTGAAATAGATGTTTGATGTTGGGGGTTGAACCCATATGACCAAGCCTACCCGTGCCCGTGAACTACATTTGACGACGCTCGATGACATCCTCGCCGAGGGCAAGCGCATTGCTGCGCAGCCCGATGCGGTCTCGCATGGCACGTGGACGCCTGCGCAGAATATCTGGCACGTCGGGCGATTCGTCAAGGCCGGTGTCGAGGGCTTCCCCGCGAAGGTGCCATTCTTCCTGAAAATCATCGGCCCGCTGTTCAAAAAGTCGTTCACCACCAAGGGCTTTAAACCCGGCATCAAGCTGCCCGATCAGGCGGCCGTGCATATGGTCGCCCCTGCGGACACGACGATCGAGCAGGCGATGGACATGTTTGAGACCTCGATCCAAGGCGCGAAGGACAAAGGCTTTTTGCCGACGAATCCGATGCTAGGCAAGATGACCCCGCAGCAGTGGGTTGACCTGCACTGTCGACACGCCGAGATGCACTTCGGCCTGATTGAACTAAAGGACGCATAGCTCCAGGCGGAAGCCAGGAGCCGACGGCAACAAAGCGC
>JBGCDC010000230.1:0-3356 GCA_045105055.1 Phycisphaeraceae bacterium
GCGAGGGATAGCCATAGCCCGGCCATTATGATGGCCCATCCTGAGTCGAAAGCGATGTCAGTCTTTTTCATGCCTTGATCCGGGCTTTGGGTCGTTTAGTCGCGGACAACTCTACCTATATCCACAAAGCTTCCCATTGTGTGACAAGAAGGCGATTAAATCGAGAAAATCCATGATCGGGCTTGGACATAGATGTTTTATCGGCTAGTTTTCGATATTCGACGCGTGTTCAGCGTAAGTCAAGGGATGACATCATTTTCAGCGTAACGGTGCCCGTTTCAGGACGGATCTGATTGGATCAGGCACAGGGGATAGGAAAGACCGTGAGGCAAAAAACAGGTGTTTCGCGACATGTGATCAGTCCGCAGGCTGAGCCGGCAAGCTATTTGCCCGCTCCCTATGTGGCGCGCGAACCGGTGGGGCACCGGGATTCCGCTCCGCCGCCGCGCAGCTTGATCGAGATCCTTCTCTACCGGAAGTGGACGGTTTTCTTTTGGCTGCTGATCGGTGTTGGCCTCGGTGCGGTGTACCACCAGTACGCCCCGGTCAAATACGAAAGCAGAGCAGAGATTTTTGTCTTGCGTGCGAACCCGGAGGCGCCCGCGTCGCCGCTGTCTTCCTCAGGGCTTTCGACCAGCGCACCGTCGACACACGCAGCCATGCTACTGTCCACTGCGGTGCTTGAGCAGGCGATGGATGACCCGACGATCGCTAAGAGCGCACTTCTCGAAGGCGTCGAGCACCCGCTCTATTACTTACGCAAGGAACTCAAGGTCAGCGCTTCGGATGAGACGGAGACCATCTCGATCCGGTTTGTAGGCGAGAACCCGCAAGAGGCCGCCGCGTTGATCTCCGCGGTGGTGTACGCCTACTTCGATCAGCAGGGCATCCCGGTGCGTGGGATGACGCCTCAGGAGGATGATCAGCCGACCACCTCGATGTTAGATGAGCAGGTGATCGCATCGCAACTGATGTTCCTGTCTCAAGAGTTAAGCGAAGCGAAAATTGAATCAGGCCTCGCTCGATCTCGACGAGACCGCGCGGTCGCTGCGGGCCGAGACATCAACCAGCTCCAGCAGCTCTTGCAAGAAGCCGGTGGCGACGCACAGACGATCGGGCTCGTGAACCTCTTGACGATCAATGCGCAACTCAGCCGACTGGATCAGCAACTCCGGTCAATGCCCTCGAGTTGGGCACCCAACCACCGTATGCGTAGGCAGGTGCAAGGCGAGTACGACGAGTTGTCAGATCAGTTCCTTATTGCAGAGCACATCGTGCTAGACCAGGCGATGGCGCACATGGAGTCGGCCTACCATCAAGCCGAGTCGCACCGCGCTGATCTTGAGGCCACTTTTACACAGCTCCAAGCCAAGGCTGATGCAGCACGCCCTTCACCCGTGCGCGTCATCGATGCACCGCGTGTGGCAACTAAAAAATCATCCCCTGTTGGGGCCAAGTCCTACGGCGTCGGTCTTATCTTTGGCCTCTTCCTCGGATGCTGCTTCGCGGTCCGTGCCGAGTTACGCAACCCGCGTACTGCCGATGCATCGCTGGCAACTTCGGCGATGGATGACGCACCTGACGCATTGGCCGCGCCGGTCAATGCGTTGATGCGAACCCAAGACGACCTGGATAAAGTCGAGACCGTTCGCGAGATCCCGCTGCTCGGATCGGTCCCTGCGCTGCATATTGGCGATCGCCTGACTTCGCCGGACTTCACCTCGACCGCTTCGTCGCTACACCAAGTGCGTGCCGTGCTGCAAATTCAGGCACGCATGAACGGGACGCGGTCCTACGCGTTCACCAGCCCTCGCCGAGGTGCGGGCAAGACAAGCATCACGATCGGCGTGGCATCGTCGTTGGCGATCGCCGGGACCCGGACGCTCGTTGTCGATTGTGACTTGGCCGCACGCATCGTCCGTGGCCAAGTGGGGCGGCCTGCAAACCCGGGTCACATCGAACCCTTCGGCCCAATCGATCGTGAAATCGGATCGCCAGAAAGCCAATCACTTGACGACATCGCCGTTGGTCAAGGCTACATCACCGATGCTCAGAATCAGACCCCCGCGCCATCCGAGCAACTACGCAAGGTTGGCGTCATCGGCATGCTTGAAGGGCGCCCGCTCGCAGATTGTGCTGTCGAGGCAACGGTCGATGGGCTCTGGCTTCTGCCGGCATCTGAAGCAGAGACCCACCACATCGGCATGATGTCGGACGCCTTTATCCGCGACCTCCTCGAACAGGCGCGCGATCAATTTGATCTCGTCCTCTTCGACACCGGCCCTGTGCCCGGCAGTGTCGAGGCGTTGCTGGTCACCAGCCAAGCCGACGGCGCGATCATCGTCGTACCGCAAGGGGAATCTAGCAAGGCGTTGGATCGCACGATGTCGTACCTGAAAGTTGTTGGAGCCAAAGTCATCGGAACGGTCTTTAATAACAACAAACCAGCGGGCCCAGGCAGTTTTGAAGAAGCCGCTGGAAAAACAGACAAGCCCGGCGATTCGGACGACGCCTACGCGGATGACGAGTTTACGAACGGGCATCAGCATGCCAACATCAACGAGGACATCGATGACGCGATGGGCAGCGTCCCGCTGGGATCAGGCATCCTCGCCGCGGCGGTCTTCGCGGACAAGGAGTCCGGCTTCGGCAGCGATGGCTGGGAGCTCAAGGGCACCAGTGATTTCCCCGGTGATACCGCGCCTCACGAAGACGACTTTGATGGAACCAGACCAATCGTACCCAGCGACATCCTTCCAAAGGATTGATCGCAATCGCACACCGCAATTGTTTCAGCCAGTGACACCGCTAGGTGTTGAGGAACTCGCACGATGATCCTTGTCGATACCGCACTCAAACAACGCGAACAGGACGGTAATCCGATCCGTGTCGGTCTTGTCGGTGCGGGATTCATGGCCCGCGGTGTCGTGCATCAGCTATTGACGCCGGTGAAAGGGATCCGTCTCGTGGCGATCTACAACCGAAGCGCGCCGCGATTGCATGATTTACTCGACGAGGCCGGCGTCGTTTCTCACAAAAACGTGAGTGATACGAAGTCGCTGGAAGAGGCTGTGCATGACGGCAAGCTAGCGATCGCTGATGACCCGCGACAGCTTTGCGAGGCGGGCAATATCGATCTGGTCATCGAGTGCACCGGCAAGCCAGAGTTCGGGGCCTCGGTCGCACTCAGCGCGATCGAGAACGGTAAACATATCATCTTGATCAATGCTGAACTCGACGCGACGTTAGGCCCGATCCTAAAGCACAAGGCCAACCGAGCCGGCGTTGTTTATACGAACGTCGATGGCGATGAGCCCGGCGGCGCAATGAATCTCTGGCGTGTTGTTGAAACGATC
>JBGCDC010000231.1:0-1780 GCA_045105055.1 Phycisphaeraceae bacterium
GTGTTGGCAACGCGGTGCGGGTCTTCAGTGTCGAGTTGAGTCCTGATGAGACCGGCGGCTATCGACCTGATGCTAAAACGATCAGGCGAGAAAGTAATTAGTCAGGTACGCAATCTCCTGATCAGTCTGGCGCTCCATCGCTGCAGCCGCACGCCGCAAGAACGAATTGATATAGAGGCAGGTTAACGGAGGCTCGCAAAACGTTCGCGTGCGTCGGCGTAGGGGTTGCTGCCTACGGCTGGTTCGTAGCGCATCGATTCAAAGGACGCTGCGATCACGGCGCGGGCTTCATTGAGGTTTGCGAGGTCGCCGCAGGCGATGGCCTGGACGACCGCGTTGCCTAGGGCCGTGGCTTCGCCCGGCCCGGCGATGACTTCGAGTCCAGTGGCGTCGGCGGTGATCTGATTGAGCACTGTGTTGGCCGCGCCGCCGCCGACGATGTGTAGTGTCTTGATGGTTCGGCCGGTGAGCTGGCCTGCGGTGCGGATCAATTGGTCGTAGCGCAGCGCTAGGGAATCGCAGATCGCGCGGATCAGTGCGCCCTCGTCTGCGGGCTCTGGCTCGTTGTTATCTCGGCACGCGGCGCGGATGCGCGACGGCATATCGCCGGGCGTGGCGAAGCGTGGATCGTCTGGATCGAAGAGGCTGCAGAGTGCCGGTGCATCACCCGCCATCGAGGCGAGCTCCGCGAAGCTGTACTGCCTGCCTTGCTCGGCCCAGACGCGTCGGCACTCTTGGATCAACCATAAGCCCGCGCAGTTTTTAAGGAATCGTGTCGTACCTTCGATGCCCGCTTCGTTCGTGAAATTGGCGGCGAGCGCTTCGGGGGTCCGCACGGGTTGGTCGAGTTCTAGGCCGACCAATGACCACGTCCCGCTGCTGATGTACGCGCTCGTTGTGGGGTCCGTCATCGGCACCGCGACGACGGCCGAGGCGGTGTCGTGCGAAGCAACGCTGCTAAGCCGAGTGTTCGCGGGCAGCTTCGTCGCTTCTGCAACGATCTTGTTGAGCGTGCCCAGGGGTTCGCGATCGCCGGGCTGAACAATGCGTTCAAAGATCGAGCTTGGCACGCCGATCTGATCGAGCAGATCCGTCGTCCACGCGCAGGTTTGCGCGTCGTAGCACTGACTCGTCGACGCGAAGGTGTGTTCATTCGCCTTCGCGCCCGTGAGCCAATACGCCAACAAATCGGGCACCATGAGTAGCGACTCGGCGCGCTCAAAGGGGCGGTCCGGATCCAGCGCATCGACCGCGAGTTGATACAGCGTGTTGATCGGCATGAACTGGATGCCGGTGCGCTCGTAAATCTTTTGATCGCTTAGCTTGCGACGCACATCTTCATAAATATCGTTCTTCCGGGGGTCGCGGTAGGCGGTGGGTTGGTGGATGAGTCGGCCGGACTTACCGATCAGGCCGTAGTCCACGCCCCAGGTGTCAAAGCCGATCGACGCGATGTCGCCCGCGCGATCGGACGAGCGGCGCAGCCCGGCCATGATCTCGTCCCACAGCCGAAGGAAGTCCCAGTGGTATCGGCCTTGCTCGCTGCCGTCGTGGACCTGCACGACGCGGTTCTCAAAGCGGTGGACCTCTTCGAGGGTGATGCGTTTGCCGTCGAATCGCGCGTCCATCACACGCCCCGATGAGGCGCCCAGGTCGATGGCCAGGTAGTGCTTGCTCTTGCTCATACGATTCCTCGCTGTGTTTTTTAATAGCCCCCGCCGCGAGGTGGGGGGTTCAAGCCTTCTGTGAATCCAACCCCCACCTCGCGGCGGGGGCTATT
>JBGCDC010000232.1:0-2079 GCA_045105055.1 Phycisphaeraceae bacterium
TCGATATCTTCAGATTCCAGCTCGGATCATGGCAGGTGACCCAAACCTTCGACGGCCCCAGGATCAGCGGCGATCAGTTCTTCGGCGATTCACTCTCCCTGAATGGGAACAGACTCGCCGTCGGCTTGCCCGGACGAGAGACCCGCCGCGGCGCTGTGCGGATCTACCGCGCCGATGCCTTGGGTACCTGGACACCGGGCGATGAAGGCTTCGTGTTCCCAGCGGAACTGCCGCTCATCAGCTTCTTCGGCAACAGCGTCGCGCTCACTAATACCTCGATGATCGTCGGGTCCGACCGCACTGATGTGCCGGCAACAAATGCGGGATCGGCGTGGGCGTATACGTTCTGCGACTGCCCCGCCGATACAAACGGCGATGACAACGCCAACTTCTTCGACGTCGTCGAGTTCATCCGCCTGTATAACGAGGGGAGACCGGAAGCGGACCTGGCCGAACCGTTCGGTGTGTTCAACTTCTTTGATATCGCGGCGTACATAGGGCTGTTCAACGCGGGGTGCCCTTGATCGCCGGCTGCATTGAGGCTTAGGACAAGAACGCAGCGCTGCGGGTGGGCAAACGCCCGGCAGATCACTGATCGTCTTCGCCGTCGCTCGGCTCGCTTCCTTCGATCGCCTCACGCCCGATCAGGTCGTAACAAGTCGCAAGCAAACCGACCAGCGGAAACCGCCCCTCTGGGAATGGGCTCTGCCCAAGCCGACGCAGCAACACACAGCTCACTTCGGGAGGCACGATCGGCGTGTCGAGATCGTCGAGTCCTTCACCAATGTCCCAGAAGTTTCCGACCGATTCTTCGAGCGGGGCGCTCGTCGCGTCCGTGACACCGGGCACGTGCGGCAGCAAGACCGGCGAAGGCCCCACCAATCCGGTACCGACCACGCGACGCTGACGCAGCCCCTCGACGACGTCATCAACGGGCATCCCACGCAGCCCGAACACCAGCATCGGATCATCGCCAAGGCGCTCGGCCGAGATCGCCGTCAAGCAGACCGCGTGCTTGCACCACGGCTTGTCGGCAGACCAATCCGAGCACGTGCACGTCGGGCGGATGTCATCGACCTCCGTCGGCAAGAGCCGCAAACCCAGCGGCGCGAACACGTCCTCGATGTTGCTGGGCAACTCGCCCGCGAGCAACTTCGCGGCGTATCGCACCTGCTCGGCCATCGTCCCGATGACCTGCTCCTGCTCGCGCTGCTCGAACGTATCCAGTTTGAGCTCTGTTTTGTAGGGCTTGTCGGACCGCCCCTGGATCACGCCCTCGCATAGCGTGCCCTCAATCGTCAGCCGTTTGGTTTGGCCTTCATGGGCATAGTCGAGCCCTTCGCGATACGCCTCGCCCGCCGCGGCCTGCTCGGCGACCCGAAGAATCCGCTGCGTCACCCAGCTCTTGGGGTCCTCGCCCGATTTGAACTTGAGTTTGACACCGCCGCGGACTTTGCGGGGGTTGACCAGCACCTTCTTAGCCGAGCGGAACGACGCAATCTGCGGGCGTTGACGCACCGGCACCGACGGGATCGTCCCGCTCAGTTGCGGCTTGGCGATCACCTTGACCGTGCGGTCTTTGGCGGGCGGCGGCGCTTTGGGCGCGTCCTTCTTGCTCGCCGACTTCCTGACCGTCTTCTTGGTGGTGGTCTTCTTGGCCAACGCGATCCCCTTAGATATCGTCCGCGATCGCGTCCGCACGCAGCGTCAGCAGGTCACGCAGTTGGTCCGTGTCCAGGTCCGTCAGCCACCGCTCGCCCTGCCCGATGATGTTCTCGGCCAGCTCGGTCTTGCTCTCGATCATCTCGTCGATGCGCTCTTCCAGCGTGCCGCGGACGACGTACTTGTGCACGAACACCGTCCGCGTCTGACCGATGCGGTACGCCCGGTCCGTCGCCTGGTTCTCGACCGCGGGGTTCCACCAGCGGTCGAAGTGGAACACATGGTTCGCGGCCGTCAGGTTCAGACCCACGCCGCCCGCTTTGAGCGACAGGATCAGGATCGGGTTCTTGCCCGTTGCTTCCTGGAACTGCTCGACCATCTTCTGGCGGGCGCCTTGGGGCATGCCGCCATGCAGGA
>JBGCDC010000233.1:0-6213 GCA_045105055.1 Phycisphaeraceae bacterium
TCATTACCGTCATCAACGACATCGCGGATCAAACCAACTTGCTCGCACTCAACGCCGCGATCGAAGCAGCTCGAGCGGGCGAGCACGGCCGAGGCTTCGCCGTCGTCGCCGACGAAGTGCGTAAGCTAGCAGACCGCACCACCAAAGCCACCGAAGAAATCGCAGGTTCGATCCAAGCGATCCAAGAAGAAACGACCGTTGCAGTCGACAAGATGAACGCGGGCACCGAACAGGTCACCACGGGCGTCGAGAAGGCCGAGCAAGCAGGCGACGCGCTCAGACAGATCGTCGCCTCCGCACAAGACGTCTCGGCCATGGTGCAATCCATCGCCGCCGCGTCCGAGGAACAGTCGGCGGCGAGTGAAGAAGTCTCCCGCAACATCGAGCAGATCGCATCGGTGACGCGCCAGACCAGCGAAGGCACCAACCAAGCCGCAGAAGCAGCAACCGAGCTCAGCCGACGTGCTGAGACGCTACAGCGACTGGTTGGGCAGTTCAAAACTGACCGCGGATAAAAAGGCTCTGATTACTTAGCCCGCCAAGGCCTCCGCCATGCATCGTTACATCGCGGGGGCTTTTTCGCATCACGCCGGGCAGACAGGCTCTGACAAGGTTTCGATTGACTCTGATGAACCAATGCGATGGCTCTATTGATGATCATTCGTCCACCCGCGTAGTGACGCGGCGACTACGTCAAGCGCTGGCCGACAGAGATTCTTTATGTTTTCAAAAATTAATTTCAGCCATCTGTAATTTAATTTCGTCATCACGATCAACCTATCGCTTCCGATAAATCACTGGACATAATCGCCAGCTCCCACGTCATCCGATGGCTGCGTCACTTTTGTTTGCAACACGGCTGCGATATCTCGAACTATATCTTTAGCCCTACTAACATATCTCACAAATAGGAGATTAACCTATTTATACATCTTGTCGAAAGAACTAATCGGCAACGATATGGCGTGAATGTCTCGTCCATGGTTCCACTGTTTAGGCTTGCGGGAAATTAGGGAGAACATTGATGAGAGTATCACTCGGTAAAAAATTAGGTCTTGGGTTTGGTGTCCTGATCGCCATGATTGCGATTCTGACGACTGTCGTTGTGATGCAAGTCAATCGATTAAACGCACAGACTGAACACGTCTTCAATTACGAAGTGAAATCCGTCGAGCACGCGATTGCAACCCAGGGTGAAATCCACCACGCCCTATCGATGCACCGCGGGTACATGATCCTTGGACTTGACGCGCTCAATCATGAACGATTAGAAACCTGGGTGAAGATCAATGAGCACGTCGACACGCTCGATAAACTGTCCGTTTACTGGGAGAAAAAGGAAACGATTGACAACCTCGCTCAACTCAAAAAGGTGATCGTCGATTTCCGCACCGCGCAAGACCAGATCGCCGCAGTCGCGCACAGCGATGAAAATATTCCGGCACAAACCAAGTACTTCAACGACGCGATGCCGCACGGTGAGGCCATGGTTGAATCGCTCGACAAGATCCTAATCATGGAGCGTAAGCTCGAAGCAACTAATGATCGCAAGCTGCTTGTCGAATACGTTTCTGCCGCGAAGGGGCACTTGCTACGCGCTTCCCAAGCCATCACCGCTTTCCTCGTCTCCGGCGACGAGCAGCAACTATCAAACGTCCATGACGAAGTCACTTCTTGCCAAGCATCGGTTGATCGCCTGTCGAACAAAGTCGATCTGTTAACACCTGAGCAAAAAGTAGCTTTTGATCGCTATATTTCCGAGCGTGAGCTGTTCCTCGCTCAGGCAAAACAAGTCATCGCGCTTCGCTCTACAGAGGATTGGTGTCAATCAGAAAACATCTGCCTGACCGTCGTCACGCCCCTCGCCGCAGAAGCGGACAAATTACTTGGCGCTATCGTTGAGGACCAAGCTGCCGCCGAACATAAAGCCGAGGCAGACCTAATTGCTGGCGGCCATCAGCTAAGCTTGATCACTTTGATCACCGCGATCCTTGCATCGATCATTGGTATCGCGGTCGCATTCGTCCTTAGTCGACGCATCAGCAAATCGCTTAACCAAGTGGTCTCGCGGGCACAATCGATCGCGAGCAAGGATCTGTCGGTCGAGAAGCTAGACATCAAGAGCAAAGACGAGATTGGCGATCTTGCCAACGCGGTCAATGACATGCTGGATTCGCTTCGCGAGATCATCTCCGAGGTAGCCCAGTCGTCTAAGGCTGTCGCCTCCGCATCAACCGAGATCGCAGGCTCAGCCGAGGAACTCTCACGCGGGATGGAAGAACAACAAAGCCAAGCGATGCAGGTCAGCTCGGCGATCGAAGAGATGTCCGCCTCGGTGGTCGAGGTCGCCCGCAAGTCGGCGGACGCGGCGCGAGATGCCGACGAGGCTGGCCGAAACGCAACGCAAGGCGGCCTCGTGGTTAGCCAAACCGTAGACGGCATGAACGAGATCGCCATGGTCGTCAACGAATCCGCTCGAGCGGTTCAGGAACTGGGCCAACGCAGCGAACAGATCGGCCAAGTCATTCTTGTGATCAATGACATCGCTGACCAAACCAACTTGCTCGCACTCAACGCCGCGATCGAGGCGGCACGAGCAGGCGAGCACGGACGAGGTTTCGCCGTCGTCGCCGACGAGGTCCGCAAACTCGCAGACCGCACCACCAAAGCCACCGAAGAGATAGCCCAATCGATCACCGCGATTCAGTCCGAGACCGGCCAAGCGGTCAGCCGTATCGAGCAAGGCACATCCAAAGTCGAAGATGGCGTTCAATTGGCCCAGCAGGCGGGCACATCGCTGGCGTCGATCGTGGATGGCTCAAACAACGTCTCGCAAATGATCCGCTCGATCGCAGCCGCTGCGGAAGAGCAGTCCGCGGCAAGTGAGCAGGTCAGCCGAAGCGTCGAGCAGATCGCTCAAGTCACCCGCCAAAGCTCCGATGCGAGTAGCCAATCCGCACTGGCGGCCAACGACCTGAGCCAGCGTGCCGAAGAGCTTTTAAAGATCGTCGATCAATTCAGGATCAAGTAAGCAGGCAACACCCGATCAGCAAAATTCAACCGCCAAGGGACATTGATGGGGTCCCTTGGCGGTTTTTTTGCGCGCACCAAAACGCATTCCCTACAATCCTGCCATGCCCGATGGCTCGAATCACGTTGATCTCACGACGCTCAAGGACGAGCAGCTTGTCGTGGCGTACCGAGAGGGCAACGTCGCGGCGCTGCCCGAGTTGATCAGCCGATACGAGAAAGAGCTGTTTCACTTCCTAATTCGCTTCGCGGGCAACCGGGCCTTTGCCGAGGATTTGTTCCAAGAAGCGTTCCTACAGGTCCACCTCTCGGCCGGGACATTCGACGCGACCAAACGGTTTAAGCCTTGGCTGTTCACCATCGCTGCGAACAAGGCAAGGGACCATCTACGCCGAGAAAAACGCCGACGCACCACCCCGCTCTCCGCGACGATCGATTCGTCCAGCGACTCGGGCGCAAGCTTCATCGACCTGATGGAAGCCGACATCCCCTTGCCCACGCAGGTCGCCGACGACGCCGAGGTCAAGGCAATCGTTCGCGAAATCGCCGACCAACTACCCGACCATCTGCGCGAGGTGCTCGTCATGGCCTACTTCCACCAGTTTGCCTACAAAGAGATCGCGGAGATGCTCGCCATCCCGCTAGGCACCGTGAAGAGTCGGCTCCACGCAGCGGTGGGCACCTTCGCCCAGCTCTGGAAGGCCCGTTTCCCGCAAAGCGCCGACAAAATGCCAGATCGATAAGAAAAGACCAAACCTCATCGAACTGCTGGGCGTATCAACCACGCACACCCCAGCTCGTGATGCGAAAAGATATGAATTATTCCGAACCTACTGGCCTAAGTCCAAAAGATGCCGAACTCCTCGATCGCCTGCTGGCGGGAGAAGCGCTGGCGGATGTCGTGGGCACGAACGACCCGAACCGTGCCGAGCGCGTGAGTCGGTTGCTGTCGTTGCTGGATCAGTGGGAAGCAAGCGATGCTGAGCCGGGCCTAGCAGGGCGAACGCTGTCAGGCGTGTTAGCGACTCAGCCCGTGTCGCTGTCGTCAGCCGACGCCGAGGCGCTCGATGCGCTGCTTGAGCTGCGTGTGCAAGGCCTCGCCGATGGGCCGATGCCTGCGGGTGTCCGCGAACGACTCGCAGGGGTGCGCCGCGTGCTTGAGCTATTGGATCAAACGGATGGCGAGCCTATACCAAGCGGTCTCGCAAAGCGCACCATCCAGGCCATCGATCAAGACCGACTCGCTCAGCAGCAGCGCTCCGCAATGTCATCCATGAACATCGCAAGCCATCGCCAAGGCCCGATCGGTATCCGCCAGATCGCAACGACCGCAGCACTGTTCGTGATGGCCCTGTCCATCCTCTTGCCGGTGCTCAGTAACGCCCAACGTGATGCACAGATCGCGCAATGCGGGCAGAACCTCGCCGGGCTCGGTGGCGACCTCCAGCAAATCGCCTTTGATCACAACGGCAACACCCACCGCCCAGCCCAACCCGAGGCCGACGTCTTCAACCCCCTAGCCAAGTTCGCTCGCACCAATCTTGATGGCTCGACCATCCCCGCATCCGAAGCGGGCTACTTCGTCCTGCTCGATCAACAACGCATCGCGTCGCAGCACCTGTCCTGCCCCACCGGCAAGCGCAACGACGCCGCCGCGCTATACAACGGCCAGAACCCCGCAGCAGGCGGCCCGTTCCGAGTCTTCCTCAAGCCTCGCCCGATCTTCGCCGACGCCAACCCGCTGTTCCGCGTCACCTCCAAAGGCCTCGTCCGCGACCAAGACATCCCGAGCCTCTCGCGCAGCCTCAACCACAACGGTGCCGGGCAGAACGTGCTCATCAGCGACGGCTCGGTGCAATGGATGATCCGCCCCGCCGTCCAACGCCGCGATTCACAAGACAGCGACAACATCTGGCTCTACCAGCCCGATGCCGACGCGGATCAGGACGAAGACATCTTCCTGACGCCCTGAACGCCGATCTTCGCTTTTTCTTCATATACAAGCAAAATACCCTTGTATTCACCGGGCCCCAGTAGTAGCATCAAGATAGAAGCTCACCGTCGGCACGCCCGGCAATAGCGAAGAAGTGTTTCCGCTTCGTGCCGCGTTCGTCGGCTTGATCCGTTTGTTCAACCATTCGATCGTTTCATCAGGGACTCGACAACCAAAAACGCCGTCCGCCCACGTTGGGCGAGGCCACCCACCCTTTAAGGAGGTGCGCGATGATGTTGGCTATTGAACGAACCGCTAAGCAATGGATCGACGACGAACTCTCAGCACGCATGAGCCGTGGGCCAAGCGACCAAAGCCCCGTCCAGCCCAAGCTGCAACTATCCCCCGCGCGGTGGGTGCTGCCCAAGCTGCTCCGTATCGTGTACCAAAACACCGATCAGCCGGTCGAAGCCCTCGCCCCGCTCATCCAGGCGATGCTTCAAGAGCAGGTCTTCGCGACCACAGGCGGGGACCCATGCGAGGCCGAGCAACTCGACGAGTCGATCCACCAGACCGTCGCGCTGCTGATCACGGTCCTCGAACGCGTCCGCCGACAGTGCATGATCCAGCCAAAGCTGGCGTAGGCTAACCTTGAAAAGATGCAGTCACACGAGGGAAGCGTCTATCATGCAGGTGATTCACGCCCCGTGCGAGGCCCTGCCATCAACGACACCGCCACATCATCAAGACTCACGCTCTGGCCGATGCCCGATCAGCGCCATCTCTACATGCTCGTCGCGGGGGTGCTCCTAGGCGTCCTGCTAGGCCCAGCCGTCCTAGGAAGAGTCGCGTCCCAAGCCTACGACACCATGTTCCTAGGCAGCGGCGACACCGCCGAACTCAAAACAGCGCAAACCGAATTAAACCGCTTCATCAACGACGAAGACGTCCGCCAAGAACGCATCGAAAACATCATCAAGCAAGCCGCGATCCTAGGCCAAGGCGACTCCGCGCAAGCCGCAACCGATCAGCAGATGACCGTGTTGATGAATAGCTTCGCCGACGAGCAGTACCGACTCGAAACAAACATCGACGCCGCCCGCGTGCCAATCCTCGCCCGCCAGCAAGAGCACCGCGAAAAACTCTCGGGCATGTTGACGATGATGCTGCTGCTCATCGTGATCATCCTCGCCGCAGAGGCGATCCTCAGCCCCCAGCGTGAAGAACTCGAAACCTTTAAGACCACCCTC
>JBGCDC010000234.1:0-1712 GCA_045105055.1 Phycisphaeraceae bacterium
TAGGCCGGCGAGCCGGACGCGCTTGCCGAGGTCCGCGTGATGGAAGCGGATCATCGCGATGCGAGCGAGGCTGTGCTTTTCTTTGCGCTCGATCTTCTTGGGGTGGATGCCCTTTGATTTGATCGCCTTGTCGGTGCCGCGCATCACGGTGAGGCTGTGCGAGGCGAAGACTTCGGTCAGTCCATCGTCTTCTTGCGGGGCTTGCTCTTGCGCATGAATGGGAGGCATGAACGCAACAGCAGCTAGCGAAAATAATGCGTTGCGGACGACCGAGATATTCATAGTCAGGCTTTCTGTTCGATGGTGAGGCCGCACTGAAACAGAGGCGGTCACCTAGCGATTTGATAGAGCCGGTCTGTTAACCTTGCTTGAGCTGATGCTTGATCAGTTGGCGCTGAGGGTGGCCGTTGAGTTGGTGTAGACGAGTCGGGCGTTGGCGTTGCGTATGCCGTTGATCGGTGGCGCGTCGTGGAATAGGTGGTCGTTTTCGTAGGTCGGCCCCTGGCTGTAGCTGGTGGTGAAGTCGTCGGCCGCGTTGCCGAAGGTTACGCTGCCGTCATTGCGGAGTGCGCTACCGGACCATTGCTCGCTGTCGGGTTCGGTCCAGATGCTGTGGAAGTTGACGACATTGGGGTCGATGACGCGTCCGCTGGCGCCGCTGTCGGCGATGGCGCGGTCGGACATCACGATGGCCTGTGAGTTGGCGGTGTCCTGCCACTCCTTGCCGCGCCGCGACGGTTGCCATTCCTGAGTCGCCCGGACGGGGACCCAACTCTGCGTTGTGTTGCCCATGAACGTGATCTCGAGCATAGAGAAGGAACTGTTGGCCTCGCCCACGTTTGAGCCAGTGGTGATGCTGATATCTGGCAGTATCCTGGTCGCATCGCCTGGGCTGATGATGTATTCGGGTGGAAAGTAACCGGATTCGAGCATGACCGCTAAGCGTCGAGCGTGGTTGACGCCTAGCCCGCCGTTACGGTAAGTGGAGTTGGAGGTACTGTGGCCGATAGTCCCGCCTTCGAGCGGTTGCCCTGTGCTATCGACGCCGGGGTACCAGGACTTGTTCTCTTGCGCGAAGGCGAACATGCCCTGATGGATCCCACGCATCTGTGTACTACCTTGCATCTGCCGGGCCGACTGACGGGCCGAGCTAAGTGCAGGCAGGAGGATCGCGATGAGCAAAGCGATGATAGAAATCACCACGAGAAGTTCGATCAGCGTAAAACCTCTACGCATAAGTTGTCCTAATCGAGCAAGGGGTAAAAATTGTTACGGCGATTGCCGTTTAGTTCGCTTCGGTAATGACGGGCGATCCATCGCAAGTCAAAGAGCATGTGCCGAAGACGAATATCGCATGAAAGTGATCGGGCGTTCGATTGTTAAAAACGCATCTCCTGCGATTAGGCAGGCGATGCGTAAAGGGTGTGCATTTGTGCTTTATCGACGGCGTCGGGCGATCAGCAGCGAGCCGAGGCCGAGCAGGGCGAGGCTGGTGGGTTCGGGAACGATGGTGATGCCGATGTTGTCGATCAGCGTCTCGTGACCACCATTCGTGGTTAAGTTTGTCGAGTCAGCTCCGCCACTTACGGTAAGCGTAAAGACGGCGGTACTGCCCGCCTCCCAGACGTTGTCGGATAGGCCAGAGAGATCGATCTTTTTGTCGCGATCTGCAGCGCTAACGCCAGCCAAGCCATTCGTGTCTAACGTGAAAG
>JBGCDC010000235.1:0-7352 GCA_045105055.1 Phycisphaeraceae bacterium
GCATCGGCACGCGGTACTGCTCAAACAACTGTCCTTACAAGGTGCGTCGATTCAACTACTTCGACTACCACGCGAAGGACGTCCGTCAGGACTTCGCCAACCCCTGGCTGAACATCCCCGACACGCAGCAGGACGCGGCGATCGACAAGATCAAGCGGCTTGCCTTCAACCCGGACGTTACCGTCCGGATGCGTGGCGTGATGGAAAAATGTACCTACTGCACTCAGCGGATCCAACGGGCCAAGATCACACAGAAAAACGCCTACGTGCAGAGCCAAAACGAAGGCGGCTTCGCTCATGACGAAGTCACTAAGAAGACCGTGCCCGACGGTACGATCGTCACCGCCTGCCAAGACGCCTGCCCGACTGAGTGCATCACCTTCGGCGACCTCAACGATCCCAAGTCTAAGGTCAGCCAGATGCAGAACAAGAACAAGCGAAGCTACGCGGTGCTCGAAGAGCTCAACAGCCGACCACGCACCAAGCACATGGCGAAGATTAGAAACCCGTACCCAAGCGATAAGCCTAAGGCGTAAGCCGCCCGGCGTCACGCGGCAAGCCGCGGCGCTTCATCAATAGACCGTACCCAGTACCCCGGACCCCAGACCCCACGATATGGCAGCGATCCACCCCGGCAGCACGATCCCAACCGTCGAGACGGACAACACCGTCGACGACCCGCGCCGTCGCGCACCACTGGTGACCGGCGGGCTCGACTTTGCAGGCGTTACCGAAAACGTCACGCGCGTCGCGACCACCAAGCCCTCCATTTTCTGGTGGGTTGGTTTCCTCTGGCTCTCGTCTATGGCGATGGGCTTCTTCACGTTTATCGGCTACCTCGTCGTCACCGGCGTCGGTATCTGGGGCAACAACCAGCCCATCGCGTGGGGCTTTCCCATCATCAACTTCGTGTTCTGGGTCGGCATCGGCCACGCGGGCACGCTGATCTCCGCGATCCTCTTCCTGTTCCGTCAGAACTGGCGGACGTCGATTAACCGCTTTGCCGAGGCGATGACGATCTTTGCCGTCGTCTGTGCGGGCATCTTCCCTGCGATCCACGTGGGCCGACCTTGGTTGGCGTTTTGGCTGTTCCCGTATCCCAACCAAATGGCGATGTGGCCGCAATTCCGTTCGCCGTTGCTGTGGGACGTGTTCGCGGTTTCGACGTATGCATCGGTCTCGCTGCTGTTCTGGTACACCGGGATGGTGCCTGACCTCGCGACGCTGCGTGATAAGGCCAAGAGCCGAGTCGGTCAGATTTTCTACTCGTTCTTCGCCTTGGGTTGGACCGGTAGTGCTCGGCACTGGCACCGTTTTGAGAAGGCGTATCTCCTGCTGGCCGCGTTGTGTACGCCGCTGGTCCTGTCGGTCCACTCGGTGGTTTCGTTCGACTTCGCGGTCGCGCAGATGCCCGGTTGGCACACGACAGTCTTCCCGCCTTACTTTGTTGCCGGTGCGATCTATGGCGGCTTCGCCATGGTGCTCACCTTGGCGATCCCGTGCCGCGAATGGCTCGGACTCAAGCACATCATCACGATGCGGCACATCATCAACTGCGCCAAGGTCATGCTCGGCACAGGCATGATCGTGATGTATGCCTACTCGATCGAATTCTTCGTGGCCTGGTACTCCGGCCACCACTTCGAGCAGTTCGTCTTTCGCAACCGGCCGCTAGGCAACTACTCGGCTGGCTTCGCATTGATGGTGTTCTGCAACTGTATCGGCCCGCAAATCCTCTGGTTTAAGAAGTGCCGAGAGAACCTTTGGTGCATCATGTTTGCCGCGATGTGTGTAAACATCGGCATGTGGTTCGAGCGATTCGTCATCACCGTGACCTCGCTGAGCCGAGACTTCCTGCCGGGCTCTTGGGCACAGTTCCACCCGACTTGGGTCGACATCTGCATGTTCGCGTGCTCGTTCGGCCTGTTCGGCTCGCTGTTCTTCTTGTTCCTTAAGTTCCTGCCGGTCATCGCGATCTCTGAAGTGAAGACGATCATGCCCGCTGCCCACGGCAGCCATGGCCACGGCGACGACCACGCGGAACCCGCCTCCGAAGCTGAGCAGAAGGAGGGCGAATAAGCATGACCGCGATTGACACCCCACATACCGGCCACGGCAACGCCCAGACGACGGAAGCCGCCACCGACCCCAAGCTCTTTGGCTTGATCGGTGAGTTCGACAATGTCGACGATATCATCGGTGCCGCCAACGCGGTGCGCGAAGCAGGCTATTCCAAGATCGACGCGCACAGCCCGTTCCCCGTGCACGGCATCGACGACGCGCTGGGAATCAAGCCGACGATTCTCCCTTGGCTCGTACTGTTCATGGGCCTGACTGGCATGGTCACCGGCATCTTGCTGACGACTTACACGATGGTCGACTGGCTGCCGTTGCCTGGGTTTATGCCGGAGAACCTCGAAGGCTACACGTACCTGATCTCGGGTAAGCCCTTGAACTCGCTTGCCGGTTACATCCCCGTGATTTTTGAATTGACGATTATGTTCAGCGCGTACACCGCGGTGTTTGCGATGTTCCTGCTGAACAAGCTGCCGCTGATGAGCAACCCGCTCTTGAAGAGTAAGCGATTCCGTCGTGCGACTGACGACCGCTTTTTTATCGCGATCGATGCACGCGATGCACAGTTTGATGCACAGCAGTCCGCTGAGTTTGTAAAGAACCTGCCGGGCTGTTTGGCGGTGGAGGTCATCGAAGACGAATAAGCCGCACTGCGGCGCGTTTAGCACTGCGGCTTGCCGCGTGTCCAACCGGATTTTGAACCACGGTTAACAATGAAGCTTTCTGATATTGATCTCGACCTGCGTCTGCCCAAGCCCCCGATGGTGCTGGTTGCTGTGCTGATGATCGGCGCGTTTGTGCCGATGGGCATCGGCTCGGCGATCTGGTTTAAGCGAAACTACTTCGATCCCAATCCGCGTATCCATATTTTCCAAGACATGGATAATCAGGCCAAGAAGAAGGCCCAGTCGAGCAGCGATGTGTTCGTCGATGGCAAAGCGATGCGCGACTATGCACCGGGCACGGTTGCCTGGGGCCGAACCGCGGCCAGCCCTGACCCGGGCATGCTCAAGGATGATGACTTGTCGTACCGCGGCTTTGAGGTCTCGGTCGAGACCGGCGAACTGGTCACTGCTGAAGACGAAAAAGGCAACCCCGTTGCTAAGTTCCTCACCGGCTACCCCGACATCGTCGAGGTCGATCAGGCCTTCATCAAGCATGGCCAAACGCAGTACATGATCCACTGCTACACCTGCCACGGCGCAGACGCTCGCGGCATCGGCCCGACCAAGCGTGCGATGGATCGACTGGCGACGTACGACCAAGGCGTACCGGACGCGAAGAAGACGGGGACTGTCCCGTTCATCCCCGCGAACTTGGGTGCTGAGCCGAGTGGTAAATTTAATGAAGCGGTCTACGCCAACGGCAAGATGTTCAATGTCATCACCAAGGGCCAAGGCACGATGAACGCTTTGGGACCAATGATCAAAGTGAAAGACCGCTGGGCGATTATCGCTTATGTCCGTGCGATGCAGAAGAGTCAGCAGCAAGTTGCCGCTGAAGCAGAGTAAGTAGATGGCAGGTAGCAGGTAGCAGTCAAACTTGAACCCACCCCGACGCATGTCGTCGGACGCAATGGATAAGGATAAGCCAACGTGGCCCACGGACACACAAAACTAGATGAAGCAGACAAGGAGCCGATCGGCGCTAAGCTCTGGCCGTTGTTCCGCCTGCTCGGCGCGGCAGCGATCATTGGGCTCGTACTGCTGGTGGTCGGCGTCGTCATCGAGGCCTCACGCGAGGGCGGTGACTGGCAAGGCCGGTTCTTCTACGCTTACCTGATCGGCTACGCATTCGTGCTCTCCTTGACGGTGGGCTCGGTTGCCTTGGTGATCTTGACGCACCTGTTCCGTGCGGGCTGGGTCGTGGCGATCCGTCGCGTGCCAGAGACGTTTGCAGCGAACTTCTGGTTCGTCGGCGTTTTGGCAATCCCAATCCTTGTCGGCGCGATGATGCCCGAGGCTCCGCTGTATTCGTGGAGTGCTTCGCTGGAAGTTGCTGAAGCTCGGTATGAAAAGGCCGAGGCTTTCATCAAGGAATTGCATCACGCGCATGGTTCACACGAAGAGCATGATGAAGATCACGCGGAAGACCATGCCTTAAGCGATACCCCAGACGTGCTCTACGTCGCCAGCGAAACGGCCGACGAACACGACGGCAAAGCGAAGAAGGAAATCCCCCTCGCGGTGCCTAACGAGACCTACCGCGAAGCAGCCTTGGCGATGGCCTCGGCTGGTGATGCTTACCCCGAAAACAAAGAACACGCCGCGATCATTCAAGACGCGTACTACCAGTCGCTCCTCGCGTATATGCTCGACTACAAGCGTTACGGCGGGCAGCTCGGCGGCGACGCTCAGGTCCCCGAAGGCAAGGGCTACACCTGGTACAACCCGCTCCTCTTTGCCTTGCGTTTGGTGCTTTACTTCGTGGTGCTGTCCGTTATCGGATGGTACTACTGGACCCGCTCGATCAAGCAAGACGAGACCGGCGACGCTGACCTGACGACCAAACGCGAGTGGTGGGCGCCCGCATCGACCGGTGCCTTCGCCTTGATGATCACGTTCTTGTCCTTTGACTTGATCATGTCGCTGGACCCTGCGTGGTACTCCACGATGTTCGGCGTGATCTTCTTCGCCAACAGCTTCACCGCGGCCATCGCCACCACGATCCTTGTGTGCATGTTCCTGCAGAAGAAGGGCTACCTCAAAACCGTCAATACCGAGCACTACCACGACCTGGGCAAGCTGCTCTTCGCGTTCGTGTTTTTCTGGGGCTATGTCAGCTTCAGCCAGTTCATGCTGATCTGGTACGCCTCGTTCCCCGAGACGACGTACTGGTTCGAGATCCACGGCATGACGACCGTCTCCACCGCGCCGCAGTACGGCTCGGGCTGGACGTGGATCTCGCTGGGCATGCTGTTCGGCCACCTGTTCATCCCCTTCGCGTTTTTGCTGAGCCGACACGTGAAACGCAACCTCACCGCGTTGGCTTGTGCCTCGGTGTGGATGCTGTTGATGGTTTATCTCGATTTTTACTGGTACGTGATGCCGTTCTTCGCGAGCCCGGAAGTGACATTTGGTCTGCCGGAGATCGGTGCGGTCTTCATGCTGTTGGCCGTCGTGCTTGCGGCGTTTGTCCGCCGCTACGCCCGCTACGCACCTTTGGCATACGGCGACCCACGCCTGCACGAATCCACCGCGCTGGACACGAATGTCTGGGCACCGCTACACCACTAAGATTTTTCCGCGGCAAGCCGCGGCGCTTCATTGACCTGATACCCGACACCCGATACCTGACACCTACCCATGGCAAGCAGCAGCAAAACCATCAACATGCCCCTGATGTTCGCGATCTCGATCGGCGCGACCGTGTCACTCGTCGCGACGTCGATGTTCGGCTTGGCTTGGTACGAGTACGAGGCCCGCGTCGTGCTCCGCGAACAGGTCCTCGAGATCCCCACGCACGACGACGCTTACAACCGGGCCCGCGCAGAACAAGACGCGAACCTCGGCGATATCGACACGGCGATCCTGTCCGTCGTGGCTGAACAGGTCAAGGACCAGCCCGCCGCTGACGGCGAAGGCGGCGAGACGAATTAGATCGGCCTGCCCCGGTTGACGCCGAGGCACTGGCTTTTTGAAAGTTTTTAACGGATTGCAACGGATCGCAGGACGCGGCCCGATTCGATGACTAGGATTCCCTCCAACGCTAGCGAGACGATTCTCGCTTAATGGGGGGCTGACAGGAGTTTGCGTCATGCCCGTTTGGGCCAGAGCCAATCAGACGACACCGTGCACGGCAATCTGCCGAGGCGCGGTCGCTGCGTTGGTGCTGTTCCTTGGCGTGCTCGTCGTGGTGCCTGCGGATGCTCGCATCGATAACAGCAAAAACCCAGACAACCCAACCAACGTCGCCAACCCGTGGACCGAGGACTTGGCCCGCGAAGTGGGGATCATTGAGAAGGTCAACTCTCCGATCCCGATGGACATCACGCTCATCGATGAGACGGGCAAGCCGGTTCAATTCGGTAGCTTCTTCGAAAAGGGTCGCCCGGTTGTCATCAACCTCGGCTACAGCCGATGCCCGTCGATCTGCATCGCGATGCGGAATCAACTCGTCACGACGCTCCCCGACACGGACCTGAACCTCGGCGAAGACTTCATCGTCTTGAACGTCTCGATCGACCCGGAAGAGTCGCACGAAGTTTCCGCGAAGATGCAGGACATGACGCTGACGGAATTGAAGGACGCAGACGTCGAGGTCTCGACCGACGGTTGGCGTTTCCTCACCGGCGACCAAGACGCGATCGCGGCACTGACCGACGCGGTCGGCTACCGCTACATGTACATTAAGACGCAGAACGAGTACGGCCATCCCGGCGTGCTCGTCTTGGCCGATGGTGAGGGCGTCGTCAAGCGATACCTCAGTGGCACGGCGTACTCGGGCCGAACGTTAAGGCTCTCGATTGTCGAGACCTCGCAAGGAAAGGTCGGATCCTTCTTTGATCAGGCCTTCGTCACCTGCTTTGTCTGGGATTCCGAAGCGAACAACTACACCGCGACCGCATCGTTCATCATGATGATCGGCGGCGGGGTGATCATCCTGTTCATTGGCGGGATGTTGATGATGATGTTCGCGTACGAAAAACGCCGTCGCCAGTTGCTAGAGTCAGGACAAAGCGTGGATGAAATCGAACGGCCACTCACACTGCTTTTCGGCGGATTCACTCGGCGCAGAGGCACAAGCTAACTCAGTTAAATGGACTCGCGGGCCAACCCCGCCTCCCCGGATTGCTTAGAAGAAACGACATGGATACCACCCTCTTCAACTTGTTGGCCGAAGTTCAGCCCAAATCCACTTGGTTCCCGATCGATGCGTCGGCGAGCAACCAAGTCGATACCTTGGCGTATTTCATCCTCGTGATCTGCGGGATCTTCCTGGTGTTTAACGCCGGGCTGATGGTCTACTTCGCGATGCGCTATCGTCAGCAGAAGAAAGACGGCGTCGCCACCGGCGCAACGCACAACACCGCGCTCGAGGTGACTTGGTCGGTGATCCCGGCGTTCATCCTCGCGGTGATTTTCATCTGGGGCTTCCGTGGCTTCCTCGTGCAGGCCACCCCGCCAGAAAACTCGTACGACATCATGGTCACCGGCTACAAATGGGGCTGGGACTTCACGTATCCCAACGGCAGCAACTCCAAGTCAGAGCCTGATCCTGTGACGGGCAAAGCAATGGCACCTGCCTTGCACGTCCCCGCGAATCAGCCGGTGCGT
>JBGCDC010000236.1:0-4684 GCA_045105055.1 Phycisphaeraceae bacterium
CCGGTTGGGGTACGACGGCGTGGCTGCATGGCAAATGATCCGCATGCAAGACTGAATCACCCCGACAGGATTCGAACCTGCAACCCTCGGCTTCGGAGGCCGATGCTCATCCAATTGAGCTTCGAAGTGAAGAAAACTGAGCTGGTAGGTCTCGAACCTACAACCTGCCGGTTCAAAGCCGGCCGCTCTACCTTTGAGCTACAGCCCATCACGAAGAATCACCTTGGCAGGACTCGAACCTGCAACCACCGGCTTCGTAGACCGGCATTCTTCCAATTGAACTACAAGGTGAAATCAAGCCACGAGACGGGATCGAACCGACAACCTGCTGTTTACTAGACAGCTGCTCTTCCGGTTGAGCTACCGTGGCATAACGACGCCGACGGGATTCGAACCCGCACATTCCTCATGGACAGTGAGGCGCTCTGCCTTCGAGCTCCGACGTCAATCAATGATGCTTTAAGAATCGACACGGGTGGATTCGAACCACCGGCCCCTCAGTTATCAGCCGAGTGCTCTGCCGCTGAGCTACGCGTCGAAGATGACGGCCTAAGCCCCCGGCGCACCATTACGCCAGGGACAGACCGTCACGTCTGCATCTATCTACTCTTCACTTGTCAATGATCACGGTGTAGACCTTCTACACCAAACAGCCTTATTTACAAAGGCCGAATCAATCGCTGGTCCAGGACTCGAACCTGGGTCTCCCGCTTTTCAGACGGGCGCTTTGCCAACTAAGCCAACCAGCGTTTTTTGAGAGCTTTCAATAAAGCTCTCTTTTTTTCGAATAGCCACGGCCGGGTTCGAACCGGCGACTTCCTCCATGTAAGAGAGGCGCTCTACCAACTGAGCTACGCGGCATCGTTGGCGCACCGATCGCGCGGACGGCGTATGACCGTCTGCCCGCCCGAAACGGTGCACCACTTTCGGATTGTCAATGGCGGCGGCAGGATTCGAACCTGCGATCTCCGGGTTATGAACCCGGCGAGGACTCCACTCCTCTACACCGCATCGTTTCTAATCACGATGGCTGGGATTGAACCAGCAACCTCGCCCTTATGAGGGGCACGCTCTGCCCTTGAGCTACATCGTGAATGCTTTTTCTATCTTTCTATGAAGTATTTACATCGTTTCCCGGGTAAATCGTTAGACCGCGAACGTATCTCAGCACAACAAACAAACGCCCATTTTGGACATCGGTGCTTGCAACAGGTTGTGGGTCGGAGGTGCTGGCCTTAAGCGAGATTCGCTAAGCTCGGTATCACGGCGAGTGAGCCATGGTTCCCGAGCATGCCGGCGGTGGTACCCAGTACCAGCCACAAGTCTTGACCGAGGCAATAATCCTTGGGTCGATCGACTCGTCGCTGACTGGATAGACCAAGCAGCCCCGACGCACAGAACGTGCGTTCGACGGGATTCAATTTTTGCTGCTTGGTGTTCATCGAAGCTATAGACCTCGGTATGAGGTTCCTTGTTCGCAAAACATATCGGCTAATCAATCAGATTGCAACAGTAAATATGCAATGAGTTTGTGTTTTTTTCTAACACGTGCTGTAAGTCTTGTGTTTTGAGATTTTCGAGAAAAGAAATCATCTCAATATCTTGATATTGACTTGTATATCGCAGAGTTTTCCACAAGAAGTATTCATAGATGTCTATCGCCTTGATTGCGAATCTATGTGAGGGAAGTCTAGATAGGCCGAGGGCACTGTATCAACTAGCCAAACGTGATTAGCTGTAACGAAAAATTCGAACCCATCTTGATACATACGTTTTGCATCGATCTTCAAAATAATAGGCTTTCCGTGGCGCTGCCCGACAGCGAGCATCGTCTGCTTGTTCGTCGAGAGGTGGACATGATGCCGATTCATCTTTTGCAGGCCGTTCTGGCGTACCGAATCAATGTTACGACTTGCGGTGCCATGGAACAGGATGTCTGGCGGGACCGCGGCGTCGTAACCAAGGTCGATCTGAACCGAGTGCCCTTGCCTCGCACGAATGCGCGTACGCTCATCACTGAACTCAACGCGCTGCTTATCATTTTCCGCAACAGCGCGATCCAGTATCGCACGCGTGTATCGCTTGCCGTTGTCGTTAAACGCTTCGAGAAGTTCATCGACACCGACCCATCCGTTTGCATCAAGCGTGATCCCGATTACATCAGGGCGATGCCTGAGCACATAGCTCATTGATTTACTAACTGTTTTTACTTTGGTATCCATTATTTATCTTTCTTTCATTCGTTGTTGCAGCATGGCTAGGCCTGCGTAGAGTTTCATATCTACTTGCTTGCCCGCACGCTTCATTTTCTCTATCCATGCATGTAGATCGCTCAATGCGACCTCGTGGATCATTAGATCTTCTCCACCCACCCCGCCTCCAGCAGCAGAGCGTTTTAACTCTTCTGCCAGGTAAAACACGACTGCTTCGTCCGTCAGCCCTGCGGAAGACCGCCCGTCGCCAACGCGCGACCAAGCCTTCGCTTCGTAGCCCGTCTCTTCGAGAAGCTCACGCTGCGCCGCCACAAGGTGCGACTCAGCGTCACCCTCATCCCCTACCAAACCTGCCGGCCATTCAATTACAGGCCCACCAACCGCAGGCCTGTGCTGCTCAACAAGGACAACTCGACCATCAGCGTGTATCGGCAGGATCGCAACAACCCCGGACGCGTTGCAGCGACGAGCGACTTCCCATCCGTTGATGTTCACCAGCTCAAGGAACCTGCCGCGATGCAGGGTTATAAGATCTTCCTTTTGCATGGTCACACCTTCCACTGAATGGGGTTTCGCCCTTGCGGCAAGTCGTAGACCACGACATCGATGCCGTGTTCAAGTAACTCATCCGCAACGACCTGCTCGATCTCACGCCATCGCCCGCCAGCTAATCCGCAGCCGATTCGGGGCATGTGGACGCTTGCCCCGTTCCCGAAGCAGTGCTCCCGGACTTGTTGAAGGCACTGCCTGATCGCGTCGTACCTGACAGGGGGAACGCCGTCGATCGTGTTGTGATCGCGCTGGCCGATCATGTTGGCAACCCACAGGCCTTCATCGACACTGACAAAACGAGTTTTGCCTAGCGCGAATTCTGGGGTGCCTTCCGTCGCCCACTTTCGGTACGCCGCCTCGGGCTCTGGCCATCTCGCGGAGAGTGCAAGGACAAATCCGCGGCCCCAACCGCCTACGTCGTTGCAAACATGCGCGATCACCTTCGGCCCAACGCCCATAGGATCAGTGGCGTCACCTGTGACATATCGCAAGCGTGTATTCTGCAAGTGTTGTTCAGTTGTCAATTCAATTTCACTCATCAAAGTAGCACTCCGTCCTGCTTCATCTCTTCGATCGCTCGTTCACAGTCGCCTTGGCTTAGGTCAACCCCACGGCATCCGTCAGTTAGTAGCGTTGTCTTGAATCCTTCTTTTACCGCGTCGAGCGCGGTGAACTTCACGCAATAGTCGGTCGCGAGGCCCATGACATCGACCGCAGTAATGCCACGCTCGCGAAGTAGGTCGGCCAGGCCGGTGGACTTCTTGTGGCCGTTGTCGTGGAAGCCGCTGTAGCTGTCGATCTCGGGGTTAGTTCCTTTAACGACGATCTCGTGGATACCCTCGCGATTAAGCGTTTCACACAGATCGGCACCTTCAGTTCCTTGCACACAGTGGTCGGGCCAGAGCATCTGCTCTAGGCCATTGAGGTTGATGATCTCGCCGACGTTACGCCCGGCGTGTGCCGACGCGAACGACTTGTGCCCTGCCGGGTGGTAGTCCTGCGTTGCAACGACGAAGTCGTAGTTCGACATCAGCCGGTTCGCGACCGCGACGACATCGTTCCCACCCGGAACGGCCAATGCACCTTCGGGCTTGGTTACTGTTGCGGGTGTGAAATCGTTTTGGATATCTACAAGTATTAGGGCACGCATGGATCGGTCTCCTATTCAGTACGGTGGAAGTAGTCTCCGGAAGCCGTGGCCTAGCACGATGAGCGTAAATACAAGGTTTCGAATTAAGGTGACGATAATCGAGAAACTTGGAACATCTGACGCGAGCCCCTCTTGATAAGCATCAAGCTGCTTTGAAAGACCTTTCATCCAAGCAACGCTGCAAGGCCATTCACGCAACCCTGTCAACCACTCATCCGGGATGGCGTGCGGCCCGAGTTCAGAACCTGAAATAGCTCCCGTGATCGCGGCGACGGTGTCGCTATCTCCGCCCAGGCAGACCGCCGCCTCGACGGCATCACGGTACGAGTCGCGATTCGCCAGCCAGCAATAGACTGCGGCAGGAACGGTGTGATTCACAAACCCACTGACGCCTTTGCTCAGACAAAGCTCAGAAGTAAATTTTTTTGTACCCGCAGAGTCATTGCCCAAACGCATCGCTATTTCGAGATTGTCTCGCAGTTGACCGTCCTTTACACCATCAAGCACCACTTGCTCAAGGGCCGGCCGCTGCTCGATTGGTTGCGTCACCCATCTAGCCAGACGCGCAATCACAGCTGCACCTTGTTCGGCCCTGTTGTCGGAGTGCGTCACCGCTGTCGAAGTAGCAACCAGACGGTACAGGTGCTCGTCTGAGTCTGCCATGACACCGATCAAAGCGCTTCGCATCGCCGGCCCATTACCGGCACTGTTTACACCGCTATGAGTTGGACTCACACCCATCCACAATTTGAGGCAGGCTTTAAGCGTC
>JBGCDC010000237.1:0-8995 GCA_045105055.1 Phycisphaeraceae bacterium
CCCTCTCCCCTTGGGGAGAGGGCTGGGGTGAGGGGACAGCGTTCGATTTACAATGAAATGGGGAACAGGCCGCCGTTTGTTTGACGCCTCCCCCTCATCCCCCTCATCCCCCGCCTTCTCCCGCCGAGGGAGAAGGAGCCCGAGCCATGCCATTAAATACGCAAGATGCTCTAGAGCGGGGCTTTTCACAGGCCAATAGAGCTCATAGGCTGTCTTGTGCGAGGCATAGGCAGCTCATTTTGGACCTTGTTGGCGATAAGGCGACAGCTTCCGTGGTCTTTTCTTGCAACTCATCTTTTAGAAAAAGTCATTTTAGCCCCTTCTGGGGCTATATTTGGCCTTACATACACTGATGCACCAGCGATTTTGGAGATAATCATTAAAGATTAGTCATTTGGGGGTTGATTGCGATCTAAATTTAGGCTACCTTTATGTATAACTATAAATAGCTGGCACCTAGGGGGTGCCGGTAGGAGTTAGTTTTTTGTGGTTAGGTTCCGCCTAACAAGCTGGAGATAAAGATGCCTTTGATTCAAAAATCGTTCTTACCGAGGACAGCACTCATTGCCGCTCTGGCACTGTCCTCAGCCGCTGCTTTCAATAGCGAAGCAGTCATCAACTATGGCGATTACAGCGACATCCCGCCCGGCACCATCACATACACCGGTGTCACAGAGAGCTCGGGCACGAATGCGTTGCCACCTGCACTCTACGGGGCGCCCGATATCAACGGTGATCTGCTCGATTTCGATCCCTTAGCTTTCACTGCCCAGTCAGCTGGTGCTGGTGGTTTTGACTTGACCGATGGTCAACTAAACTTCACGATGACGGCTGAGCCTGGCGAAGCCATCAATAGCCTGATCGTCTCCGAAGGCGGCGACTACAGCTTCTCTGGCGTGACACCTGATGCGGGCACTTTTCTCTCTGTCAGCGTCGCAACAACGATCAATATCCTTGCAGTTGACGGCGATACGCTTGGCCTGCCTATTGAGATCTTCCAGACCGATACATTCGTGATTGACTACGCCAGCGTTGGTAACGCGCCTTCCACCGGCCTAAACCTGTGGTCGCTTGATTACACTGTCGATATCCTTGGTGCCCTCAACAGCCCATTTCAGCTCGGTGCCACCGAGATTGAAGTCGTTATTGATAACCAGCTTACAACTACGACAACCGCTGGCAATCAAGCCTTCGTTTCGAAGAAAGATTTCAACGTCAACGTCCCCGAGCCGACCTCGCTCGCACTAATCGGCCTTGGCGGCCTACTGATGGTTCGCCGACGACGTGATCGATAAATTTGGTTGGAGAAATAAGGTAGGAGAAGCCTTGGAGAAAAGGTAGGAGAAAGCCTGTAGTTTGGAGAAAATATTCAGGGGGTAAGACGCGGCTAACAGGCCGCGTTTTTTTATTCTCCAGTCCTTATGCCATCATTTATAATTCTTACATGTCTAAGACCGTTGTCGCAGCTCTGTACCGCTTTGTTCGCTTGCCGGACTACGCCGCGCTGCGCGAGCCATTACTCGACGAGTTAAAGCGTCGCGATGTGCGTGGCACGCTGCTACTTGCCCACGAAGGGATCAACGGCACGATCGCGGGTTCTCGGAATGGGGTTGATGCGGTGCTCAGCTATCTCAGAGCACAGCCGGGCTTAGATGCGTTGACGCATAAAGAGTCGTACTGCGATGAGATGCCGTTCCGCCGAACGAAGGTCAAGCTGAAAAAAGAGATTGTCACGATGGGCGTGCAAGACATCGACCCTGAGCACGCCGCGGGCACCTACGTAGCACCCGAAGATTGGAACGCGCTCATCGCTGACCCGGATGTCACGCTCGTTGATACGCGCAACGACTACGAGGTCGAGCTAGGCACGTTCGAGGGCGCACTCGATCCCGACACCGAGAGCTTCCGCGAGTTCCCAGAGTACGCTCAGAAGCAGCTTACGCCCGGCAAGACCAAGAAGGTTGCTATGTTCTGCACCGGCGGCATCCGCTGCGAAAAGGCGACCGCCTACGTCAAGCAGCTCGGCTTCGATGAGGTCTACCACCTCCAAGGCGGGATCCTCAAATATCTTGAAGACATCCCAGAAGATCAAAGCAAGTGGCAGGGAGAATGCTTCGTCTTTGACGACCGTGTCTCCGTCGGCCACGGCCTAGCCCCGGGCCCATACGCCCTGTGCTACGCCTGTCGCATGCCCATCAGCGACGCCGACATGCAAACCGAGCACTTCATCAAAGGCGTCAGCTGCCCACGCTGCTACGACCAAGTCGACGCCGATCGGCGCGAGCGATTTGAGCAGCGACAAAAGCAGGTCGAGCTCGCTGCAAAACGCGGCGAAGTCCACATCGGCGATGACGCGAGGCGGTGACCCTGCCATTCACATTGCATGCTAAATCACATGCCACCTCTGCCGCGCTGTCAGATTTAAGCGTGTCATGGCATGGCTGTTGGCAGATCGACCCGCCGTGAGAGCTCAAAAAAGACGTTTTTGTTTGGCCCAGCCGTTGTTGCGGTGTTTACCAACGTGAACCTCAACAAGGAAACTCGGATGAAACCTCCCAAAAACGAACCGTATCAACGCAGTCGTCACCGTGCAGCACTGCACGCCTGGGTCGTCGCCGCGACAGCCGTCGCCTCCATCGGCCTGCCCACTGTCTCGCTTGCACAACAGCGCGACAATACACACCAAGTCTCGCACCGCGATGACCAAGCCCCTGCACAAGACGCACAGCAGGTCGCATCCTTTTGGATCGATGCGCTCCAGTCCGGTGACGTTGATGCCGCGATGGCGATGATGCGTCTGCCCAACTCGACGCCGCATCAACAAGCGGTGCAAACCGACATCGACATCCTCGCGGAATTGCTTGCAACGCAAGACGTCCGTGTTGAGCCCGTCGCGCATCGCCGTGCCGGGCACTGGGCCATGTCGGCCTGGTCAGTTGAAGCACTCGACGTTGCGCAGGCACCCGTCATCGAGCCGATCGCGCTTTACGATCCCTCAGCCGATGGGCTTTTTGATAGCTCTGCCGACTGGCGCGTCGTGCCCCAAGGTGTTGAAAACGATCCCGCGCTCAAGCCACCCTACAACGCGGACTACGACGCGCTGCAAGCATGGACGCAGACGCTGTTGTAAGCGTGCTATTTTGAAGTGGCATGCATCCCACGAAATATGTGCGCGTCTTCATAGCTCCGTGGCGGAAGCCCGGAGCAGCGATGTTGCAAAAGCCTTGCACGATTACTGCAAGCTCGCTTATCTCTGCTCCGGGCTTCCGCCACGGAGCTATGAGGTCACGCCCGCCTGCATCACGGTGTTAACTTCGATCACTCGCTATCGTCGGTTGGCTCGACGGGGATTTGCACTTCGCCGTAGCGCATGAACCATGGGACGAACGGGCTGTTGTAGCCGAGGAAGCGCGGCTCACCGTTGGCCTGCCATTGGTCTTTGTTTTCATCGAGCCAGGTGTTGAGTTTGACGACTGCTTCGTTGAAGTGCTCTTTGGAGTAGCTGCCGCGGACGCCGATGCTCACCGCGGTCTGTTGTTCGATCTCTCGGACCTCGACTCGGCCATCTTCGTTGTCACTGCCGAGGGTTCCCATCTCGGGATTGCGATAGAGAAAAGCCATAGACGACTGCTTGTCGCCGTTGTAGGTCATCTCGACGGGCGCGGTCATGGCGATGTCTTCGCGTTTGATGTGATTAAACAGCGGTCGGAACATGCCGCTCTGCGATGCATCTGTTCCCTCGTCGATCACGGCCGCGCGATAGACGGGGTACTGCTTGACTTGGATTTCATCGACGGGCGTTAGCTCGGGCCAACCCTCGGGCAGAGGCGCTTCGTTGATGCGTGGGCCTTGCGTGCAGGACCACGCGGTTAGGCCAAAGGCGATGAGCGCGAGGATCGAGAGGGGCTTAGCTAGTTTTTTTAGGCGCTTTTTCATGTGACATTCCTAGCGAATGATTCGCTGTGATCGTTGGATCGGATTCAGGAGAGACGCTGGATCGCGTGGATGGTCTTCGTGACCAGCCGATCAATTAGATCGAGCGGCATCGCTGGCGGGGGCATGAGCACGACGATATTACCCAGCGGGCGGATAAGGATCCCCTCGGCCCGAATCGCATCGCACACGGCCTTGCCGGTCTGCTTCGCAAAGTCGAACGGTTCGACATTGCCATCGGCGTCACGCTGACCCAGTTCGATCCCAACCATCAGCCCGCGCTGTCGAATGTCGAGCACATTCGGATCGCCTCGCAGTGCGTTGAGTTTGTCGGCCATCAGCTCGGCAGCACGACGTGTGTGTGTGATCAGATCGGGCGACCCATCGGTGGGTTGATCGAACAGATCAAGCGAGGCGATGGCTGCCGCGCATGCGAGCGGGTTACCGGTGTAGGTGTGGCCGTGGTAGAGGGTCTTGCGTTCGTGCAGTTCGCCGGTGAAGGCTTGCTCGATCCGGTCGGTGGTGACCGTCGCGGCGAGGGGCAAGTAGCCGCCGGTGATGCCCTTGGCGAGGCAGAGGATGTCGGGCCCGGCAAAGTTTGCGACGCCGAGGTCGTGCTCAAACGCGAACATTTCGCCGGTACGCCCAAAGCCCGTGGCGACCTCGTCGAGGATGAGCAGCACGTCGTACTCACGCGCAAGTTGTGCGACAGCAGCGACGAAGCCGGGCGGCTGACAGACCATACCAGCGGCGCCTTGCATGATGGGCTCGATACAGATGGCCGCGGTTTGGTTGGCTTGTTCGTTAAGGATTCCGTGAAGTGCTTTTAACGAGTTTTGCATCAGATGGTCCTGCGCTTCGCTGCATTCGCTGGCCCAGACGCCGCTGCAATCACATCTGCCGCATCGTACGCTTTGTGATCGGAGTGCATCCGCCGATGGGAAACTCTTTACATCGAACACCATCGATAAGAATGGTTTGTGGAAGAGGTCGCTGTAGCCGACGGACATGGTGCCAGCGGTGTCGCCGTGGTATGCACCGGCGAGGCCGATGAACTTGTTCTTCTCGGGCTTGCCTTCATGAAACCAATAACCGACGGCCATCTTGAAGGCGACCTCAACGGCCGTCGCCCCGGCGTCGGTGTAAAAGATTTTATTTAATCTGTTTTGCGGTGTGGTCGTGTCGGGCACATTTCGGTTGATGCGCTGCACGAGTTGGTGGGCGAATGTCGCGGCGGGCTCATGCGTGAGACCGAGCATCGTGGAGTGCGCGACTTTGTCGAGTTGATCGCGGATGGCTAGATCGATGGCGGGGACGCGGTGCCCGTGGACGTTGCACCAGAGCGAGGAGACGCCGTCGAGGTAGCGGTTGCCTTGGTCGTCGATGAGGTCAAAGCCCTCGGCCCGGTCGATCACCATCGGATCCGTCTCGCGCCACTGCCGCATCGGCGTGAAGGGGTGCCAGATGTGGGCGTGGTCCAGCGCGGCTGCGGGCGATTGAATTGGGGTTTGGAGGGGCTCGGCCATCGGATTAGGGTAGCAGTTTCTACCGCGTGTTTGTCGTGCTTACAATGACCGTAGGTTCCAGATGGAGGTTTATGATGATGCATGATTCAGCGACGATGAATGACAAGCCGATTGATCTGAGCCCAGCCCAGGTGCGGGCTCAGACTGAGCGGGATGACACGGTGTTGATTGATGTGCGTGAGCCGTTTGAGCATCATGCCGAGCGAATTGAAGGCGGGGTGCCGATGCCGTTGGGTTCGCTTGATGTTGATGCGCTGCGCGAGCGGTATCCGGGCAAGCGGATCATTTTTCATTGCGCGGCCGGTGGTCGCTCGGCCAAGGCCTGCAAGCAATTCGCACTAGGCCAAGCCGAGCCGACACACCACTTGGCTGGCGGGATCGAGGCGTGGAAGCTGGCGGGCTTGCCGACGCTCAAGCCAGCTAAGGCCGGTCCGATCCCCGTGATGCGGCAGGTGCAAATCACTGCAGGTTCATTGGTGGTTATCGGTTTAATGCTGGGCTATTTCGTTGCGACGCCGTTCCTATTACTGTCCGCCTTCGTCGGCAGCGGGCTCGTTTTTGCGGGCATCAGCGGCTGGTGTGGCATGGCAAAGTTGCTTGCGAAGATGCCATGGAACCGCACGGCGTAACCGTCGGCTAGACCCACGCGCGAACCTGCGATACCCTATCCCGTTCCAATCCCCTCGGCCTTGTGGCGGAATTGGCAGACGCGGTGGATTCAAAATCCACTTCCTTAACCGGAGTGAGGGTTCGAGTCCCTCCGAGGCCATTAAACCCTGCTCGCTGGCTTTTCATCGCCAACAGCAGGGTTTTTTCGTAAGCTGATAGCTTATGAAAACGTCACTCCGATACATGTACCACCGCTCGATACTCGCGATGTTTGTGATGGTTTGTCTAAGCGTCTCTGTATTTGCTGAGGATGTTCAGGCTCAGCCCAATGTCATACTCATGATGGCGGACGACTTAGCCAATGAAGACCTGTCGTGCTACGGCAGCACGCGCATCAAGACGCCACGCATTGACAAGCTCGCCAGCGAAGGGCTGAAGCTGACCAGCTACTACGCGGGATCGTCGGTTTGTTCACCCTCACGCATGGCACTGATGTCGGGTTCATACCCCGCGCGGCTCGGCTGGCGTTGGGGCGTGCTGGGCTACGGCTTTCCGCCCAAGACCGGCATGTCGCCGAAGGTCTACACGATCGCCGAGGCGTTCCGCGATGGCGGCTACCGCACCGCGATGACCGGCAAGTGGCACTTGGGTAGCAACAACATGCGGCCGGAGGATCAAGGCTTCGACTCGGTTTACTGCATCTACATGTCCAACAACCAAGGCCGAGACATGTACCGCGACGGCAAGCTCGTTCAAAAGAAGTGGGACAACCGCCTGCTGACCGAGACGTTTACGCAAGAAGCGATTCGCGTGATCAACGAAAAGAGCGACAAGCCTTTCTTTCTCTACGTGCCTTGGAGTGCTCCGCACTTTCCGGCCGACCCGCATCCGGATTGGCACGGCAAGTCAGGCGAGGACAAGTCGGGGAACTACACCGATGTCGTCGAAGAACTCGACCATCGCGTTGGGCAGATCCTTGATGCACTGGAGAAGGCGGGCAAGGCCGAGAACACGATCGTGATCTTTACTTCCGACAACGGCCGACAGAGCGGTCAGCAAGGGCCGAAAGATGATCCACCGTTTAGCGGCATGAAGTGGCACTCGAAAGAGGGCGGGACGCGGGTGCCCTGCATTGTGCGGTACCCGGGCCGTGTCCCCGTTGCCGGTCAGCATCATGACGCAATCGTTAGTGCGGTGGACCTTTACCCGACGCTCGCATCCTTAAGTGCCATCGAGATTGATCTACCCAAGAACGCGCAAAAAATCGACGGGGTCAATGTCTCGGGTGTGCTCTTTGATATCGTCTACAACCTCCCACGCACCGAGCTGCTCTACTGGCATGGCAAGGGCCAGGCCACGGCTTTTCGACAGGGCGATTGGAAGCTGTACTTCAACGCTGGCGACAAGGGTGATCCGGATCTGAGTGAAGGACCATTACTCTTTAATCTGATTGATGACCCCAAAGAAACCAACGACCTCGCGGACAAGCAATCAGAACGCGTCGAGCAGATGCTCGCCCGTGCTAAGGAACTGCTCACTGATATCTATGACAACCAAGTCCCCCTCGGTACTTGGCCCGGTGTTGAATCGCCCAACAAGCCGCTCAAGGCGGAGGACGTCTGGGGACCGTGGATCAAGTAAGCTAACGACACAAACAACACCTCATTCAACATTCGAGGACCAACCATGCCCAAGCTGATCTTAAACCCCTGTCTGCTCTTGTTGCTCCTCTTCGTCTCGGCGGCGTGTTCGTCTAATGCGACCGCGGCGGAAGACACAAAGCCAATGAATATTCTCGTGCTCTACGCCGACGACTGGCGGCACGACACGCTCGGCGCAGCAGGCAACCCGATCGTAAAGACCCCGACGATCGATCGGCTAGCCGAGCAAGGCATGATGTTCACCGAGAATTGCGTGACGACATCGATCTGCGGGATCAGCCGAGCCACCCTCTACACCGGTCAGTGGATGTCACGGCACGGCGCGGACAAGTTCGTCATGTGGACACGCCTTGGGAAGAGACCTATCCCGGCCTGCTTCGCGACAACGGCTACTACATCGGCCAAGTCGGCAAGTGGCACAACCGCCCCTTCCCCAAAGACAAGTTCGACTTCGGCACCAACTACTCCGGCAGACACTGGTACAAAGATGACAACGAACCCGGCGGGAAGATCCACGTCACCAAGCGCAACGAACGCGATGCGCTTGAGTTCCTTAAGAAGCGTCCAAAAGACAAGCCCTTCGCGTTGACGGTCTCCTTCTTTGCGACGCACGCGGTCGATGGCAGCCCCGAGCAGTTTTACCCCCAGCCCGAGTCGATGGCGCTTTATAAAGACATCGAGATCCCCGTGCCGGTGAACGCGAACGACAAGTCACGGGAGAACCTGCCCGACTTCTTCACGGCGAAGAACGAAGGCCGTGTCCGTTACCACTGGCGCTTCGACACGCCCGAGAAGTACCAGGCCGCGATGAAAAACTATTACCGCATGGCCACTGAGGTTGATGCGACCTGCGGCGTGATCCTCGAGAAGCTCAAAGAACAGGGCGTCTTGGACAACACCCTCGTCATCTTCACCACCGACAACGGCTACTACCACGGCGAGCACGGCTTAGGCGACAAGTGGTACCCCCACCAAGAGTCGATCCGCGTGCCACTGGTGATCTACGACCCACGCATGCCCAAAGGCAATCGATGCAAGGCCAACGACGACTTCACGCTTAGCGTCGACCTCGCGCCGACGATCTTGAATGCCGCGGGTATTCAAGCGCCTAAGCGTATGCAAGGGCGAGACATCGGCCAGCTCTACCGCCCTATCCCACCGAATGTTCGGATGCCGCAGTGGCGACAAGAATTCTTCTACGAACACCCGACGTTCGCCAGCGAGGAGCGCATCCCCGCCTCCGAGGCACTTGTGCGCAAAGACTTT
>JBGCDC010000238.1:0-3116 GCA_045105055.1 Phycisphaeraceae bacterium
GGACTGCGGGTACACTCTTCACCGAGGTCGCGTAGGCAACGGTGCCGCCCTGCCACTTGATGATCCGATCCGTGCCAAAGTAGAGCTTCAGTTCGCCGCCGTGGTTGGTGGGGACCGCGTCGCCCCGCGTGCGTAGGCCGGGCTTGGCGGGGTTGAAGGCTGGCTCGGTATTAATGAGCTCGTTAAAGCGGGTGATGTGTTCCTGCGGCGACACGCGCCAGAGCCTTGCGGGGGACGAAGTGGGGCTGAGCTTGATGCCTTCTGGCAGCGGCTTGAAGAGTAGGTCGTGGCTAACGAAGTTGCCCTTCTTAGGATCGAGGTGGGCCTTGAACCCGCCCTGATCCTTCATCGCGTGCTGCATCTCTGCGACGATCCAGTCCGACATCTGCAGCCGTTCAATGACGCCGGGCTGATTCTTCTTTTCCTTTGGCGGCATCTCTTGGATCGCGATCTGAGCCCAGATCGATTTCCATAGGTCCGCGTTGGTTTCATCAAGTGGGCCTAGGTTTTCCAGTGAAAGGTTGCCTCTGCGTAGGCTGTCGTCGTGGCAGCTGACGCAGTAGTTATCGATGAACACTTGCGCGAAACCTTCGAAGGTCTTGTCGATCTTCTGCCCGGGGCGATAGGTTTCTTTTTCGTCTTGGGCTTGTGCCGAAACGTGTAAAGGCACGCTGCAGATCAGAACGGACAAGACGATGGCCAAGCGGATCATGCCAATAGTTCCTTCAGTGGCCCCGCGCCGTCATCGAATTTCTTCGCAAGCTTTTCACTCATATTGAAGCGATCGCAATTCTTACCTGCCGCGAGGAGCAGCGTCGCATAAAACGCGTTGATGGGGCGCTTGCCGTCGAGCTGGGTAAAGCAGCCGGTCTTAAACGCACCATCAAAATCGCCAAGCAGCATCACCGGCCAGTTCGCGCCGTTGGTGTGCTGTTTGTCCGCGTTGTTGCTGGTGTAGACGATCAGCGTGTGATCCATCATGCTGCCGCTGCCCTCGGGGATGCTCTCGAGCGCCTCCATGACGCGGACGAGCATGTCGCAGTTGTACTGACGGATCTTGATCCAGATCGGGTTGTCCGGCTGCTTCATGTGGCCGAGGTTGTGGCCCTGTTGCTCGACGCCTAGGCCCTTCCATGCACCAAAGATTTCGCCTCGGCCCGAGCCGATCGTCAACGTGTTGGTGATGCCCGAGGTCAGTGCCGAGATGCCTAGGTCTAGCAGCGCATCGTGCCAATCGGTTTCATGGTCCGGGCTGCTGTATCGGTCGTCTACCTTCGGTGCAAAACGGCGGAGGTGGTCGGCGATCTTGCTCAGTCGAGTTTGTAATGCGTTCACATCGGTCAGGCCCTGTACGTATTGGCCGTAGCGCGCCTGATCGGGCGTCGGTAGTGCGAGGCCTTCGGTTTTCGCCAGGCCCTCGACGCGCTGGAGCAGGTTGGTCTGCGCGTCGTATTGTTTGCGGATGGCGCCGGTGGAGATCCCGCCGTAGAGCATCTGGAACAGGTGGTTCGGGTTGGAGTGCATGAAGATCGGTTGGCCTGCGCCGCTCGCAGAGAGGTTGGCGACGGTGGGCTTGGATCGCATGTTCTCGATCGAGTCCATGCCGATGCACAGGTGTGGCAGGAGCGTCTGGGGGAGGACCTTGCTGATCTCGTAGTCGATCGTCGCGGCGGAGGGTGGCACGCCGTCGCCGCCGCGGTATCCGCCAAGCGCGCCGAAGAAGGCGCTGTGCGATGGGCTGGTGTGGACGCCGTGCAGCCCGTTGATGATGTGCAGGCGTTCTTTGTAAGGCTCAAGTGCGCTGATAGGCTCGGGCAACTTTTCTTTCGCAAGCGAGCCGCTATTCACAAGGCCAGCGGGGATACAAGTCTTCGGATCAAAGCCTTGGTTCTGCAAGAAGAAAATGACACGCTTGGGCGAGGCACCCGACAGGGACGCAAACGCGGCATTGGGAAGCATCAACCCGCCCAGCCCCGGCGCTAAGCCCGCAGTTAATCCGCTGCCTAACAGCCCCCGAAGCATGGTCCTGCGATTCATCATGAGAAAGGTCTCCATTATGCCGACGCGAGTGAGGCATGGTTACATAAGTCCGACGCTAGATATCGTCGGATCATTGCGGCCGGTTTGCAAATATTTGTTTGTATTTTCGCCATCACACACGGTGCTTGAAAACGCGTGATCGGGTTGTTGTGCGGTGGCGGAGGTGCTGGCGTGTGTTGCGGGAGCGGTGGGGTGCGCGGTTTATGCGCGCGGAGGGGTGAGTCGGGTTTGATTGAAGAGACAGCGTATTCGGCGGGGGGGGCTTAAGTCCCACCGCCTGAAGAAGCGCGTGCGCGGCGGCGCATCGATTGTGCGCGAGGGGGTTTGGGGCCTAGTACAAAGAAGAGTCAGTGAGGTACACGTTCTGCGCGACGTCGCAGGGTTAGTGTGCGCGGCGGTCAGGGCTTGGGCTGAAGCTTATCGATGGCTTGGCGGATGGTTTTGATTTCTTCGCGGAGGGCTGAGCCGTCGAATGTGTCGGCAGCGAAGGCGTCGATGGCGGCGCGGATGCGCGGGCTCAGCGTGGGGTCTACTGCGTCGAGTGCGGCGAGGGCTTGAGGGTAGCTGTTGAGCTTGTTCTGCATGCCTTCGCTGGATTTAGCGCGGAGGTCGGCGGTGAAGTCGTTGCGGGTGTATTGGCTGAGGCTGACGAGGAGTTTTTCGAGGCCGACGATTTGCTTGGCTAAGTCGCGGTTAATGGCGGGTGTTGGCGGGGTGGGATCGGGATCGGTCGTTGGCGGGGTGACGTCGGGAGTGTCGTTGATGGGGTCTGGTGTGGGGTCGGTTGGGGTGCTGTTGTCGGAGACGCCTAGGCCTTCGAAGATACTGCTCTCGCGGGTGTTGCCCGGGGTGTTGGAGTTGCCTCGCGTGTTGGCGGAGGCGGGGTCGTCGGGGGTGGTCGTGTCTGCGGTTTCGGTGGGCGCGGGGTCTCGATTCATCTGCCAGTAGATGAGGTAGCCGCCGCCCGCGACGCAGGCGAGGATGACGGCCCAGACGATGAGTGCGGTGACGCCTTTGGCGAGGGATGCGACGCAGCCTGGGCCTTGCTTGGTGGGCTTTGCGGATGTGTTTTGTTG
>JBGCDC010000239.1:0-6286 GCA_045105055.1 Phycisphaeraceae bacterium
AGGCAGCAACCCCTACGCCGACGCACGCGAACGTTTTGCAAGCCTCCGTTAACCTGCCTCTATATCAATTCGTTCTTGCGGCGTGCGGCTGCAGCGATGGAGCGCCGGACTGATCAGGAGATTGCGTACCTGACTAATTGCTTTCTCGCCTGATCGTTTTAGCATCAGGTCGGTAGCCGCCGGTGTCATCAGGACTAAACTCGATACTGAAGACCTGCACCGCGTTGCCAACACTTGCTTTGGCATAGAGCCGAAACGGTTGCGTCGCATCATTGGACAGGTTCTCATCGAGTTCATCGACGAATTTGTATTGAACCGTTGCTTGCGCGTAGGTTTCCCCGCCGGTCCAGGTGTCGTTGGTGACTAGACTGCGCCAGCCGTTACCGCCATCGATGCGTTTATGCATGACGTCCAACGCGGAAACCGCGGCGAACTTCGCATCAACCGCGTCATCACCCAATTGGTTTTGCTCTAAAAACACCCGGCTCAAGAGCGTGCTCCCGATGCCCAGCACCACGAGCATCATCACGATCCCGAGCACGAGCACATACGCGCTGCCCTGCTGACGACGATGCTGATCACGACTGGCTAAACGTTTGATCGGCATCAATAACTCGCTCCCGGCGACTGCCACACATCGCTGCGAAACGCGATCGCCTGTGCCAGGACTTTCTCGCCCCGCTTCACCGTGACCTCAATACGGAGCAATCCTTGGTCACTACCCGTTACCGTATCGGGGCTGTCCGGATCGACCCACGACACGCTCGCCGTGCGAGTCAAGCCATCCGTCCCCTCGATCGCGCTGCCGTCGGCATTGATCGGCGGGGTCGCGGACCACCCTTCGTAGTCATCCACATCATCAAACCCAGAGCGGTTATTGCCGCCAAGGATTTCATCCACCTCCAAGCCGAAGAGCCCCGCCTCGGTGTATTGAACCTGGCCGAGAATCTCCGATATCAGGTCCGTCGTGAGGAGGCGAGCGTGCTGACGATCGCCTGCGACCAGCTGCGAAGCACGCGACACGCTGACAGTATTCAACAGCGCGACGAACGCACCGCCAAGGATCAACATCGACAGCACCGTCTCGACCAGCGAGATGCCTCGGCATTGTTTCGTATTGTTCAATGAACTGACCAGCATGATGAATGTCTTGGTTCCTAAACTTTGCAATCTTTACCTACTGGCTCACGACTCCGCCAACCGTCACACGAATACGATTGAATTTCGATTCTCGCTTGTCACCCCAGAATTTCAGCCCTTCTTCGCCCAAGTCTGGTACGCGCTGGAACAGTGCCGAGCCGATCAGGTTGCCATTGACCCACAACGCGATCGTGTCCGTGTTTGGCAGAACCATGATCTTCACATCAATCCAACCGGTCGAGAGCCCCGGCACCGTGCCGTAAGGCGTTTTCTCTTCTAGATCGTTATAAAACGTAAGGTGCTGTGTACCATCGCCCGCATCACTGAGCACCACCGTCATCGGCAGCACGTCGCCAGAGCTGTTGATGTGCAGCGGTCCGGTAATTTTGCACGTCGCACGATTAGACGTTGTCATACGAAAGTCAACGATCGTCGGAGCGTCCAACTGATCGGCGGGGGATATATGAATCCCTTTTCCATCCGCGTTCCATGAGCCGTCTATTATCTTGTCGTCAGGAATCGGATCTGAATTGTCGTCGTATATCCAGTCCGCGACGCCGTCGCCGTTGAGATCTGCTGCAGTCGGGCTAGTATTGAAATCACATTCCCAGAACGTGTCGATGATCTCAGGGCATTGGAACAATCGTTCGGTAGATTGCAAAGGTGTCGCGCTCGAGCCGCTGCCTTGAATCGTGACTTGGATCGCCTCGACATGCTCGCGTGTGACGTTGATATCCGCGCCGCCAAGGCTGACCTCTTGGCCGTAGAGCCGATAGAGCAGGCGATTACCAATACGGGGGGACCAAGTTGCGGCGCTATCAGTTGATTCAATTAAGCCCGAGAGCAGGTTCGTGCCATAGCCGAGCGTGGCAGAGATATCCGACCCGGCACTATGGGTAAATGTCATCGTGAGATTCTGGCCGATCGGGATATAAAGCTGCTCGGGGACAATCGTAAAAGACTTCCATTCATACCCACCTTTCAATTCATCTTCGTTGATGACTGCCGTCGCATACAGGTCGGCTCCAGGCCCAGATAGCGTCGTATTACGCAGTTCAACCGCGACAAAGCCATCATCCGGCTTGTCTTCTTTCGCATAGATTTCGAGTCGGGTAGGCATGAAACCTAACGCATTGAATGAAATGATAGGCTGGACAAGCTGGCCAAAGGCATCAGTCGCGGTCACGTCTGCCTCACTTGATCCGCCAGTACTCTCAAAACTCCGCACCACCTTCTCTGGCCCGAAGATCAACGGCGCGGGGATCGACGTGACCTTATTCGCTAAGCGGTACTCCAACGCGAAGGCATCAACCGCTGAGGCGATCGGCGTCGCCGTCTCGTCGTTGAACTGAATCGTCAACGGGTCGCCGGGTGTTCCGGACCAGGCGTAGCGGATCCGATCGGGGATCTTGTCGCCATCACGGTCCGGAACGACGATGGTGACGGCCTGGCTCGTCTTTTCGATCACGTACTTCGCCTGAGCAAGGTCCGCGGTGATCCGAGCAATCAACTGAGCATCACGGACCTTGTGTGTCGCGGGGTTGTCCGCATTCGGTGCAGCATTCACCGCGAAGAGCATCGCAGAACCCGCGCTGACCATCACGATCGATAGTAGCGCAAGACTGAGCACCATCTCAATAAGGGTGTAACCAGCGGAGATACGCGAGCGATTGGGATGCATCATTGCCTTGTCTCCCCATGCTCAGTGATCACAATCTCGACGCTGCCCGCTGTGTTGCTGAGCGTGATGGTGCCGGTACTTTGAGCGATGCCGTAGCCGTTGAACTGCACATAAGACTGATCTGTAAACCCGGCAACCTGCAGAGTCACCTCATAGGGCGACTCATCCAGTTCAACGGCGAACGCCTTGCCACCGATCGCGTTTGCTTTGTAGATCGAATCGCTTGTGTTAAAAGTCAGCGTTGCTGTATCACTCGCGTGGTTGGCACGACTGCGTACCAAGGCAATGTCCGCGATCACTCGCTCGGCGGCGACCGCAAGGCGTTGTCGCGCACCGGCCTGAGCGAAACGTGGCATCGTAATCGCCGCGACGATCCCGATGATCAACATCACCAGTACGAGTTCGACAAGCGAGAAGCCCGCTGCGGTTCGAGAGACAGTGTGTGCGGTGTTGCGATGCAACTTGCTGCTCCACTAAAAAGCCAAGAAAAACGCCGCCCACAATCCTGCGGGACTGTTGGGCGGCGTTGAAGTCGTTCAACCGGTCTCGGCCTTAGGCTCGAAAATCGGAAGGATTAGTAATCCGTGTAAAGCTTGCCGCTGGCGTCTTTGTCGGTGCCGGTGTTTGGCACGATGGTGCCTGCGGCCGCATCGTAAACCCAAGCAACACCCAGAGCCGCGGAGGCCGCGAGACTCGTGCCACCCTTCTCAGTACCCACCTTCAACGCAGGGATCTTGCGGATGTATGGGCCGTAGATGTAGGCGCCGGTCTTCGTCGCGCTGGTGTTGCCATTCGCGTCGGTGTAGGTCGTCAACTGGTCTTCGAAGTCAGCGAGCGTCGGGAAGGTGCCGCCGTGCTCGGTGGCGTAGAGATCGATCGCGTTTCGCATCACAGCCAAGTCACCGGCCAGAGCCGAATCACTCGCGCCTTCTGCACCACGGCTAAGCCGAGGAATCGCAATCGCACCGATGATGCCGATGATCACAACGACAATAACCAACTCGATCAAACTAAAGCCACAACGTTTTTTATTCATCACACTCGTGTTCATATCAACCTCCGTTCAAGGGTCATTTGTATTCCCCTGATTCTTAAACAAGGGTCTCATTATTGATAATCGGGGTTTCAAACTTGCAACTTTATGAACCTTGAATAAATCAGACTGAATAACCTGATTGATTGCTATATGTCCTATAAGACTTCATCAACCTTCATCTCGACTGTCTCCTGCGTCGTTTCGGACTGCCAAACGACAAAGCGAGAACCGACCTTGATCAAGCGATAATCTTCGTACGTACCCGACCGGCTCGTCACACGGATCTTCTGACCGACACGGATCGCTCGGCCTTCGAGCCCGCCGCCGCTAATGACCGCCATGATTTCTTCTTTCTCGTCGATGACCGAACGCACCGTGCCGTCGAGCTTGAAGACGGCCGTCAGACGTTGACCGGATCCCTGTGTCGGCTGTGCGGCTTCAAACGCAGGCGTCGAACGGTCCGTCTGCCATTTCGCAGGCAAATCAAATGGATCGTTCTGGGTTTGATCGGCTTGTAAGCCCTGCTTTTGCTGAGCAGTAACAAGTCGCTCAGCCAGCGAAGCATACGAAGGCAACGTATCGGTTTGTTCATTTTGCTGAGCGGCAACAGGTTGCGGAGCTGGAAGAGGCGGCGCTTCTGCAGGCACCTCGACGATCACCTCGCCATCGTCCGCCGCAGCACTTTCTGGCGCCGCTAAAAACAAACGGTCAACCACCAACCCAGATACACCTAAGCAAAGGACACCGATCAGCATCTTGCGTTGTTTGGTCATCTCCATCGCGAACACTCCTATGCCTTACGGCGTGGGTACCGTTGCCGTCGCTTCGACCGCGTCTTCGATCTCATCGCCATGTACATACCAAGCCAGCTCAAGCTCAAACGTCACGCCGTTACTACTTGGCATGCGAACAACCTGAAAAGAAACCACCCCGAGATCGCCACGATCGCTATTAACGCGCTTTAAAAAATGTAAAAGATCTGCATATTCGCCCTCACCGGCGACCTGGATCGGGACGTAGTCGTAGTACGCCAATGCAACGGGCCGCCCCGCGTTGGTCCGCGTCAGCGAAAGCCCTTGCAGCTCTGACCACTTGGCCAGTTGTGCCAACAGCGGATTGATCTGCGAGGCCGACTGAAGGTCCACAGGCTGAGCATCAAGCTCTGCTTGCACAGACGCCATTTTTTCCGCCACGCGATCAAGCGTTTGCTTCGCACGCGAAGCCTCGAGCTCGGCCTGATCCGCTTGTTCAACAAGCGTCGTCGCCTCATGGTTCTGAGACATCAACGGCGCATAGCCAAACATCCAGCCGACGAGCAACAAAGCGACACAGATCACCGAAGCCACTAGGTGGATCGGCATCACGGCATCGTTATATTTCCCTTTAGGCTTCATCATTCACTCCGCTATTGCACCCGGCAGGCCAAGGTAAACGTCGTCCGCGCGTCGCCGGAGAATGTTTCACGCTGAGTTCCTGTCATGACGACGCGCTCGAATAAGCCCAGGGATTCGAGACGCATGATCAGCCCGGACACATCGCTGTTGGCCGTCGCGAGGCCGCTGATGATCAGCCATGCCGAATCATCAGGAACGTCTTCCGCAATCGGCCCAAGCGCACTACGCACTCGGCTATTCTTCATGTCGTCGAGTTGTAAACCCGCAAGCATCAAGTTCTCATCAAACTGCTGCGCAACGATGACAAGCACCGCGCCCCAGTCCGGGCGGAGCGTTAGATGCTGCTCAGCTTGGAGCTCACGCTCTTTTTGAACAAGCTTTGAAGACTGAGATTTTAGTAACGCTTGATTCGATTCGATGCGCTGCTTTGCCTGTGAAACGCGCTCTTCTGCTAGCTGCCCCGAAGTATCTGCGGGCTTAGAGATCTCTAGAAATATCGACACGAGTGCGGCAAAAGCACACAGCGCAACCGGTGCAACCCAGCGACGCATGGCAACGCGTTTTTGCACCTGCTGAATAAACGGCTTTGGGGTCAGGTTTGGCTCGCTCATACGGCCACCTCCCCGCACAACGCAGCGCCCATCGCCATCGTCAAGGATGGGTCATCGCTCGCGTCCCCATAGGACGTGCCACGCAGAAGCGACAGCGGCGTTACGACGTGTGTTTCAAGTTCTAATAGGTTTGAGAGCGAATCACCTAGCCCTGCGATATTCGCGCCGCCGCCGGTCAGGAGCAACTGCCCAAGCTCGGCCTGTGGATAAAGGTGACTGACGTAGGCGAAAGACATGCCGATCTCCTCGGCAAGCGGTTCCAATGCTTCGCCAACGAGCGCCGCCGTCTCGCAGGCGACCATGCCATCGTTTTCTTCGCTTAGGCCGTAGTTCGATAACGCATGCTTAACGAGCCGCATATCGTCGCCAACGCATTCACTCGTCTTGTCACAGAGTGCCTTCATATTGAAGTCTGGCAGTGCTC
>JBGCDC010000240.1:0-8170 GCA_045105055.1 Phycisphaeraceae bacterium
GTGACCTTCGTATCCTTGGGGTCACGTTTGCCGGGCGCGGAGGGCACGACAAAGCGTCGGTCAGCATCGGCCAGAACGATGGCCTGCATCTTGCGAATCTGAGGTGCGGAAGCGAGCGAGGTCCCGCCGAATTTGGCGACTTTGGTAGGCATGGTGGGGTCTGTATTGCGGGGCAAAACATATAAGATAACGCAAGCGTTACGTTTGAGTCAGGCTGTCTTAGATCCAAAGCAAGAGTATTAAACATGCCCGCCGTATGCTTCATAGCAGATACCCACCGAAAGCATCGTGAGCTTGAGATCCCGCCTTGCGATGTCTTGATTCATTGCGGCGATGTGTGTAGCTTCCGGCAGGATGATCGCGAGACAATTCAGGACATTGATGAGTGGTTCGCTCAGCAATCTGCAGGAAAAGTACTCTGTGTAGCTGGCAATCATGATTTTGAATTAGAGAAAAAGGGCTTTCGTTTCGAGCATGCGGAGCTGTTGACGGATCGTTTGATTGAAGTAGCTGGGTTGAAGATATATGGCTCACCGTGGTGCCCTGACCTTGAGGGGTTTGCATTCTTTCAGCCGGTATTGGGACTCAAAAAAAATGGCAACAGATTCCTTCAGACATCGATATTCTCGTCACGCATACACCGCCACACGGCATTCTCGACCTGCCTTCATCTAAGTCAAGGCATCTGGGTTGCCCGCATCTGCTGGCGGAGCTTCCCCGAATTAGGCCGAAGGTTCATGCATTCGGTCACATCCACGCGAGCGCTGGCGAAGTGGAACGCGATGGCACCAGATACCTGAATGCCGCAATGGTTGGTGGGCGCGAAATGACCGTTCGGAACCTCCCGATACTCATGTCTTTACCGATGGATTAGGGCTCGTCAATTGACGAAACGCCTTAAATCACTAGAATCTGACCTCTCTCCCGCGAGTGCTATCACTCGCAAACCGGACGAGACTTACGTACATCATCGGCTCACAGCCCGGCGAACAAGCTGGTGTTGACAGCCGATTCCCCTGTTTTAGTTTGTTGAGCACCCGCAAAAAGGACACGCGCGATCATGGTCACTAAGAAGAAGACGACAAAAAAGACGACCGCCACTAAAGCCAAAGTCGGCAAAATGGTTTACTACTTCGGCAGCACCAAAGTCGATGGCAAGCCCGACCAAAAAGAACTGCTCGGCGGCAAGGGTGCTAACCTCGCTGGCATGACCAAGATCGGCCTGCCGGTCCCAGCTGGTTTCACCTGCACCACCGAGTGCTGCGACCAGTACTACAAGCAAGGCCGCAAGCTGCCTAAGGGTCTGATGGACCAAGTGCACACCGCAGTCAAAACCCTCGAAAAAGAAAATGGCAAGAAGTTCGGCTCCAACACCGATCCGCTGCTCGTCTCGGTCCGATCCGGTGCGGCTCAGTCGATGCCCGGCATGATGGACACCGTCTTGAACCTCGGGCTAAACGACGAGTCCGTCGTCGGCCTGGCCAACGCAACCGGTAACGAGCGATTCGCGTACGACGCCTATCGTCGCTTGCTGAACATGTACGGCGACGTCGTCATGGGTGTCGACCACCACGCATTCGAAGCCGAGTTCAACAAGATCAAGAAGATGCAGGGCGTCGCGCTTGACACCGATGTCGATGCGGCTGGCCTAATCAAGCTTTGCGCAGCCTACAAGAAGGTGATCAAGCAGCACACCGGACAGCCTTTCCCGCAAGATGCGATGAAGCAACTCGAGCTCGGCATCACCGCTGTGTTCAAGTCGTGGATGGTCCCGCGTGCGATCCGTTACCGACAGATCAACGAGATGATCGGCCTGGCCGGTACCGCCGTGAATGTGCAGACCATGGTCTACGGCAACATGGGTGAGGACTGCGGCACAGGCGTCGCCTTTACCCGCGACCCCTCGACCGGTGCGAACAAGTTCTACGGCGAGTTCCTCGTTAACGCTCAGGGCGAAGACGTCGTTGCGGGCATCCGCACACCCATCCCTTGTGATCAGATGCACAAGTGGAAAGCTCCTAACGACAAGACCATCGGTAAGCGTCTGCACGGCGAGCTGATGAAGATGAAGAAGACTCTCGAAGCGCATTACAAAGATGTCCAAGACATCGAGTTCACCTTCGAGAAGGGCAAGTTGTTCATGCTCCAGACCCGTAACGGTAAGCGTACCGGTGCGGCTGCGGTGAAGATCGCTTGCGACATGGTCAAGGAAAAACTGATCACTGAGAAGACCGCGGTTAAGCGGATCCCGGCGAACGACCTGACCCAGCTCCTGCTGCCATCGTTCGACCCTAAGGCGAAGGCTGCTGCTAAGGTATTGACCGTTGGCCTGCCTGCTTCGCCTGGCGCGTCGTTCGGCACGTTGGCGTTCACCGCTGAAGAAGCCGTCGAGCGGACTCACCAAGGCGAGCGCGTGTTGCTCGTCCGTCAAGAGACCAGCCCGGAAGACGTCGACGGCATGCACAGTGCCGACGGTATCCTCACCTCGACTGGCGGCATGACCAGCCACGCAGCGGTTGTCGCGCGTGGTTGGGGTAAGTGCTGCGTCGCGGGTGCGGGCGAAGTCGTCATCGATGCCAAGGCCGGCAAAATCAAGGTCGGCGGCAAGACCTACGGCCGAAAGGATGTCCTCTCGATCGACGGCAGCACCGGCGAAGTCTTTGCAGGTGAGATCGGCACGATGACGCCTAAGTTATCCGGCGATTTTGCGACCGTGATGAAGTGGGCCGACAAGTACCGCAAGCTTGCAGTGCGTACCAATGCTGACTCGCCAGCGGACGCCAAGCGTGCCCGCGACTTTGGTGCAGAAGGCATCGGCCTGACCCGTACCGAGCACATGTTCTTTGAAGGTGACCGCATCATCGCGATGCGTGAGATGATCCTCGCGGAGACGCTGGGCGATCGTCAGAAGGCACTCAAGAAGCTTCTGCCATACCAGCGTAAGGACTTCCAAGGCATCTTCACTGCGATGAAGGGTCTGCCCGTGACGGTTCGTTTGCTCGACCCGCCGCTGCACGAATTCCTTCCGCACGATGCCAAGGGTATCGCCGAGGTCGCGAAGGTCTTGGGTATTAAGCCTGCGATCGTCAAGGCCCGCGTCTCTGCACTGCACGAGTCGAACCCCATGCTCGGCCACCGCGGTTGCCGACTGTCGATCACCTACCCCGAGATCCTGACCATGCAGGTCACCGCGATCACCGAGGCGGCGATTGCTTGTAAGAAGAAAAAGGTCGACGCGAAGCCTGAGATCATGATCCCGCTCGTTGGCACGGTGAAGGAGCTTGCGATTCTTCGTGAGAAGGCCGAGGCAACAATCAAGGCCGTCAAGCTTGCCAAGAAGTTCACCGCCAAGCTGGACATCACCATCGGCACGATGATCGAGATCCCACGTGCGGCACTGACCGCTGACGAAGTGGCGACCGAAGCCGACTTCTTCAGCTTCGGCACCAACGACCTCACGCAGCTCACCTTCGGGTATTCGCGTGACGACGTCAACACCTTCCTGCCCGACTACATCGGTCAGGAAATCCTTGAGAAGGACCCGTTCCAGTCGCTCGATACGACCGGTGTTGGTCAACTCGTCGCCATGGGCGTTGAGAAGGGCCGATCGACCAAGAAGAAGCTCAAGGTCGGTATCTGTGGCGAGCATGGCGGCGACCCCGCGTCGATCCAGTTCTGCCACAACGTCGGCCTGGACTACGTGTCCTGCTCGCCGTTCCGCGTGCCAATCGCACGCCTCGCGGCAGCACAAGCAGCACTGGGCTAAGCCTCGTGTGAATGACAATTAATGTACTGAACGAAAACCCCGCCCTTACCGGCGGGGTTTTTTATGCGCTAAATCCGCCTCGGAATTTGGCCGATAACCAAACTATGCAGGGTTGGCCGTGGCAAAAGAAGACGCAGCCCGGGGATGCGACGTGGCGTAATCGCAAGGCTCATCGCTATGGCGGAGAGACGGTGCGGTGTGCTTTGGGTGAAATCGCTGACCTGTCCGCATCGGGTATGCGCGTGATCTGTGATGGCAAGCCGCCAGTCCAGATCGGCGGGGTCATGCCCATCCGCCTCAAGTTCAGCGACGGCACACTCGAGGTCGGCACGCAGGTCCGCTGGTGCAAACGCCGCGGGATCAAACGGTACGAAATCGGCTTGCAATTCATCCAACTCAAGCCGGGCATGGCGAAAGTGTTGGAAGCGGTCGCCTGTTTCGGTATGGCCGAGGCCGCGAAGCACATGGATGATGACCCCGGCAAAGCGGATCAAAACGAGCAGAAGAAACAAAAGAAGACTGTGCGGGCCGAGATCGACCTGCCGAACTATTACAGCGTGCTTGAGTTACAGCCTGATGCAACGCCTGCCGAGATAAAGGCGAGCTACCGCAAGCTTGCTGTGACGCATCATCCCGACCGCAGCGATGCGCCCGACGCGATGCAGCGGTTCGAGGCGATCAACGAGGCGTACCACATCCTCTGCGATACGAAACGCCGCGACTCGTACCACCGCATGGCGGGCTGATCTGCGGAGAGCTCTTGCCGCTCACGCAGAAGCGGCATCGCCTAGTTCGTGCGGTACACTAATCGCATGAAATATCTAAACGCACTGCTCTGTCTATTCGTCGTTGCTGGGCTTGGATGTCAAAGCAAGCCCACAAAGACGCCGCCCGTTGAACTGCTGTCTGGCAACATGGACCAGTGGCAGACGATCAACTTCGGCGGCGAGGGTGATGTCTACTTCAAAGACGATGCGCTCAATCTCGACTACGGCAACCCCTTGACCGGTGCGAAGTATCAAGGCGATATCGTTGCACTACTAGGCGAAACGAAAGATAACTACGCGATCACGATGCAGGCTCAGCGCGTCGAGGGCGTCGATATGTTCCTCGGCGTGACGTTCCCGGTCGGTAATGAAGGCCACGTCAGCCTAGTGCTCGGCGGATGGGCCGGGGCGATCACGGGTATCTCTAACCTTGACGGCCTAAACGCTTCCGAAAATGAAACGACGCAGTACCACGCCTTTGAAGACAAGCATTGGTACAAGGTGAAAATCTTTGTAACAGATGAAAAAATTCAGTGCTGGCTCGATGATAAAACACTCGTTGATATCAAGCGGGTCGACTACAAAAAATATGACACGCACGGCGCGGTCGTCGACACCAAGCCGCTGGGGCTATTTAGCTACGGCACGTGGGGTAAGGTCCGCGATGTAAAGGTTTGGAAAGTGGAGTAGGGCAGTCGGTCAGGGCACGAAGCGCAAGCGAGTGCCTTAGGTCATACGCGATTCGTGACACTCGCTTACGCTTCGTGCGCTGAAAAAGCCGTCAGCTAGGCCATTCACCCTTAAACACCTCGGTCGCGGGGCCAGTCATGATGACGGGACCCGGGGTGTTGCTGTCTTGCCATTCAAGATGCAAGGGCCCGCCGGGCAGGTGTGCGGTGATGGCGGGGCTGGTGCGTTCGGTGAGCACGCCCGCGACACAAACGGCACAGGCGCCGGTGCCGCACGCGAGGGTCGGCCCGCTGCCGCGCTCCCAGTGCAGGACCTTGACGGTGCTTTCGTCAACGACTTCGACAAAGTGGATATTCATGCGCTCGGGGAACGCGGGATGGTTCTCGAGTGCCGCGCCCCAGTTGCGTAAGACGTCGCCGGTGTCGTGGCTGACCTCGTCAACATAGATCACGGCATGGGGGTTGCCCATGGAGATGAAGGTCGCGTCGAAACGCTCGGTCGTGCCGGGCACGGAGAGCTTGAATGTTTGCGGCTGATCGGTCTGGGTCAGGTCTTCCGCTTCGACAGGAACCTTGGCGGGTTCGAGGATCGGTTGTCCCATATCGACGCTGACGGTTTTAACCTTGCCTTGTGCGTCGAGTTCGTAGCCGAGCGAGAGTACCCCGCAGGCGGTTTGGATCCGCATGGGGTTTTGTTCGTGCTGCTCGCCGAGCTGATGATCGCGGACCATTTTGCAGACGCAGCGGATGCCGTTGCCGCACATCTGTCCCTCGCTGCCGTCCATGTTGAACATCTGCATGCGTGCCGCGGCGTCTACGCCCTCGTCCGGCGGGAGCACAAGGATCAGGCCGTCACTGCCGATACCGAAGTTGCGATTGGATAGGACTTGGGCGAATCTGGCGGGATGCTCGACGGTTTGGTCGAAGCAGTCGACGTAGACGTAGTCATTGCCGAGGCCGGTCATCTTGATGAAACGCATGATGGTTGCTCTTTTGGATAAAGGGCCGAGGATTATAGCGTGCGTCACATGAAGTAGAGAGCAATCGCAAAGACGAGCCCTGCGAGCGTCGCGAGCTTGACGCGGGTGAGCACACGATCGACAGGCGTGGCGTCGATCGGTTTGCCGACGAGTGAGCGGAGGTGATCCTGTCGCCAAGCGATTGAACCATGTCGCCAGCTCTTACGGTGCGTGGGGGCATGGTTGAGTTCGGAGACGCGTTGCAGGGCGTGGACCATGGTTTGCAAAGCCGTGTCGTCGAAGATCTGTTGGGCCTGTGCGTTGTATTGCTTTGCTTCGCTGTTCATCGCGAGGTGACGAACGGCGAAGACATCCGCTTGTCGTTCAATGCGTCGGGAGACCCAGCCGAAGGCGCCGAGGGCAATCAAAAACGCGGGGATGCTGACGAGTCCCATTCGAACGTTCGGATCGTTGAGCGAGTACGTCGCGGCGCTGTCAGCCGCTTCAAAGCTGCTCTGCATCGGCCCAGCGATTAGGTTGAGTGCTAAGTGTCCGCCGCTTTCGAGTGATGAGAGCAGTGCAATCACGATCAGCCCCATCCAGATGAGGTGCTTGCATTTGACGTGCGCGAGTTCGTGGGCCATGACCGCTTCGATTTCGGGCGGGTCGAGTTGATCGAGTAGGCCGTCGGACAGCAGGATGTATCGCACCTTGCTGATCAAGCCGGTGACGGCGGCGTTGACCATGCGTCCGCTGGTTTGCCAGAGCAGCAGCTCGCGAACACGCACGCGGTGTTGTTCGCACAGCGCGGTCATTCGATCACGTACTTCGCCGGGCGGTAGCGGGCGGGTCTGCCAGACGTAGCGGATGACGAGCGGTGCTCCGACGAATACGCCGAAGACGCCCAGCGGTGACAAGACCATTGCTGCGTCATAGGTCAGCGGCCCATCGAAGTTCGGCCCCATGAGCGTGATCGCCTCTGACCAGGCAAACACGGCGAGCAACGGCAGCAGCAATAAGCCGAACTGGTGCCGAAGCTGCATCAGCACATAATCGCCGCGCGTGAGCAGCGGATAGATCGGCCGACCCGCGTCCGCCTCACGGAAGATCACGGCCTCTCGCAGCCGACGATCGACGGGGTAGTACATCGACCAAGCCCACACCGCGACCAACAGCGTCGGCAGCATCATCAATAACTCATCGATGAGCACTGTGTGCTGCAGCGGGATGCGCAGGTGCCGCAATCCTCCAGCCGATAGGTCGATCACGAACAGACACAATAAGAGTAACGGCATCGCGCTGGTCATCGCTTCGAGACGATTAAGTGCGCGTTGCCCGTGCTCTGTACCGAGTCGCTTACGTGTGCGTTTGCAGGCCCACCCATACGACAGGCCGACGAAGAGCTTGGGTAGCAATACGATCAACGCGACGGCCCAGGTGCTAAGCCCCGGCCAAACATCGCCGGGTAACGCCTCGGCGAAACGCACGACATCGCCGCGCGCTACCTCGACGGTCGTCGTCGCGTCGTGCAGATAGATCGCGACAAAAAGTCCGAGCAGGAGGAGCTGCATCGCTTACTTACGCAGCTCGTAGTATTCGTCCGAATCCTTGATCGACTCGCCTTCCGCAGCGGCCTTTGCGACGAGTTTTTCGCTGTCTGTCTTAAGCGCTTCGATCGCGGCCTTGATCGCTTCCTGGTTGCCCTCGTCACCACGTTCGTACTTGGCATAGCCCAGTCGCAACGCAGCCCAGACACGGAAGGTCAGGTCCTTATCTTCGTTCGCAACCTTAATTAGGTCCGAGATGTTGGGCATACCCTTGGCCGCGTTGACCGATTCGATCGGCAGCAGCTTGCTGTTCCATGACTGTTCAAGTGAGCTGATTGCCTTTTCCCATTCTAAGACAGGCTTATCTGCGGCCGCGAGTTCATCTTTGTCGATTTCGCCATCTTCATATCTCTCGCGGATGATCCGTTTCATTGTGCGAAGA
>JBGCDC010000241.1:0-6258 GCA_045105055.1 Phycisphaeraceae bacterium
ATGCGTGCCGGTCACGGGTCGTGAGTGATTCATCAATCGACTCGGTGATGTGTCCGACAGCTTCGGCAGCGTTGATCATGCCGTAGCCCGTGCGATATTCGGGGCCGACCTGCTACTGAAATGGCTGGCAGCAACTGATTGCCACGCTTTCAATCACAACATAAAGGAACAATAAAAAAGAAGAAAAACAACACCCACCCTGGCGCACCGATCGAGTGCCGGTAAATGCTGAATCACCCGATTGTCACACGAAGTGCACTAGTTCTAATCGCGTGAGCAACTAATCGAAGCAATCTGGCTGGCCAGCGTTGCGTGGCATAAAGACGCGATGGATTGTGCGCGCGGCGACCTGAATCAAAACCCTAATGATGGCTCTACATCTCCATTTTTTGGATCGCCGATACACCGCGAAACTGCTCCGCATCACGCCAGACTTTTCTCGTTAAGCCAAACGTCAACGTGGCACCGCTCCCTTGCGAGGGGCCTTTCGGATAAGAGTGAAGGCGACCAGTGAGCCATTACGCACTTCTGCTCCAGGCCCAATCGAACCGGTGGGTCCGCGCTTTATCACCTTCAAGCAGCCATAAACCCGCTAGCCTATTGCGCCGATCTAAAGAGTAGGCCAATGTTTCCCCGGCCTGCTGGAGCTACCACCTTGTCAGAAAATACCGATAACAAGCCCATCCGCATCGGCGAGATCCTCGTCGAACAAGGTGTGCTCACCGAACAACAAGTCTTCGAGATCATTCAGGCGCAGAAAAAACTGCACCTCCCCTTCGGCGTTTTGGCTGAGCGGATGTTCGAGGTCACGCTCGAGTCGATCGAGAACGCTTGGATCGAGCAGTACCACCGGTTCACCGGAACGATCGATCTGTCCGAACAGAACTTCGACGAGCGTGCGCTTCGCATGATCAACCGTCGCCAGGCCTGGCAGTTCGAATGCGTGCCGATCAACTTCGAGCCCGGCGGCGAACTGCTCATGGCTGCGTCACGCCGACGCCTTGCACGAGCAGTCACCTTTGCAACCAATCGCCTGGACAAGGTCGTGTACTTCCGCGTTGCTGAATCCGAGCAGATCCAAGAATTCTTGAAAGAGCACTACCCGATGCCAGAGATTAGCGGCGACCTGCTGGCCAAGGCCCGGGACGTGAAGCAGGCCGGCTAAGCGAGGCGAAATTAAATCAGAGCACGAAGCGTCAGCGAGTGCCAAAATTAGAGACGATTTGGGGCACGCACTAACGCTCCGTGCTCTAACCAAACAACCGAATACGGAACCCGCGGTGGGGCCTAGTGCCCCGGCGGAAGAACGAGACGGGCCCGGCCAAGCCGCATGATGCGACAAGGCCGGGCCCTTCTGTTTTTGATTGCTGTGGGCGAAAGCCCGTCGGCTAGGCGAGGTCGAACAGCATCACCTGCGAATCCTCAACCCCCGTTGCCCTGATCTCGCCGGGCGACTCGATAACAGCTGCGTCCCCTTCCACCAGCGTGTCGCCGTCCGCACCAGACGTAATGTCGATCTCGCCGAACACAACCTGCACGTAAGCGCCTCGGCCCCGGCCAAGTGAATAGGTTGCCGAAGCGCCATCCTTAATATCCGCGACCAGCACGGCGGCGTCCTGATGGATCGGTAGTGCGCCGTCTTTCTGGTGCGTGTCATCACCCGATGCGATCGCGGCGAATCGGTTCTGCCGAGCGCTCGCATCAATAGTGCGCTGGTCGTAGCGCGGCTCGATGCCTCGGCTCTTGGGAGTGATCCAAACCTGGAGGAAATGGCTCGTCTCGGTCTCGCTGCCGTTGAACTCGCTGTGGCTGATGCCCGATCCTGCAGACATCACTTGCACTTCACCCGGACTTAGCTGTCGGCTATTGGCAAGCGAGTCGCCGTGGCGCAGCGAGCCACTGAGGACCCAAGTGATAATTTCCATGTTGTCGTGACCGTGCTCGCCAAAGCCGGCGGCAGGCGCGACGCGGTCGTCATTGATCACGCGCAGCGAGCGATAGCCCATCCGCTGCGGATCGTGGTACTGGCCAAAGGAAAACGAGTGGGCGCTGTCGAGCCAGCCGATCTGTGTCGTACCACGTTCGGCAGCACGGCGGATCTCGAACAATGATATTGGTGAGTTTGTCATGGCAGTAATAAAACAAACGAGAGATCACATTTATTTCACCGGCTCAAGGCTTACTTCAAGCGATCGGCCATCGGGCAGCGCGGTTTGGCCCGACCATGCTCCGCCGTCTTGGGGGAGCATGTCGATGGGCTGGCTGAGATGCTCGACCGGGATTGCGCTGAGTTCGGGCTTGCTGAATGACCGTAACGACGCGGGGTTATCTAAGCGGATCCCCAGCTGGCCAGATGCAGGCGATAACCGAATCGCTTCAACACTAAGCGATAGTGCAACGCCTTCGACTCGCAACTCGACAACGCCGAGATCGATCCGCTTGCCGGGCTGCTCTGGCGTCTCGACCTCGCCCTGCACCTCAGGCGACACCTCTGCGGCGGGAGGAATCAGCGTGACGACCAGTTGATACGTCCCGGCCGATCGCTTGAACGCCGAAGCATAGATCTTCTCACGCTGCGTGCTCCACTCCGCACTCACCACGTCAACCTGCCGAGGCTCCATGAACGCAACCTTCTGAGCGAACGCCAACACCTGCTGCTCGTCGCCACCGGCGGCGACAGCCAGCCCTGCTGCGCCCGCGGTCGCGACCACCATCTCCTGCGAAGCGGCACTCTGCATCAACGCATTCTCGCCAAGGCTTTGAGCATGCTGCTCCCACGCCGCATCGTCAGGCAACTGGCCCTGCGCTTTGAGGTAGTCGTTGAACCATTTCATCGTTTGGCCAGGCCCCGCGATCAGGCCAGCCATCAGCGGCGCTTCTTTGTCTTGCGCCCGGTACATCGAGTCGATCAGTTTTAACTGTGCTTCTGCGTCGAGGGCTTTGAGTTCGGGGGTGAATCGCTCGGGTGACTGGGCGTAGGCCTGTGCCGCTGCGATCGCGGTCTTCTGGGTCAGGTCCGGGTCGGCGAGCATCGCGACGAGCCGTTCATTGGCTGGCTGGATGAGCTCCATCGCCTTTTGGTTAACGATGAACGCGACGATACTCGCGGGCGTTTTCTCGCGGGCATTCGCCTTGGCTAAGATCGCATCAAACATCGTCAGCGCCGGATCGACTGCCGCTTCTTCGCCGACCGGCTCGGGGGATTCTGCATTGGCCACTTTAGGCAGCGCGATATGGAATTGGCCAAGGACCGCCCAGGCCGCGGCCTGTTGCAGATCGTCTTGACTGTCGAACAGCGTGATCAACGCATGGTTGGGCCGAGCCATCGCGATCGTATCCGCTAGCAATAGAGCGTCAGCATCAACTGGCGGTGCGGGCACCTCAGCCGAATCGGCCGACGCGGCGTCTTGCGGCACAGGTCGCTTGATCTCGGATTCATAGAGCAGTGAAAGCGCCTTATTCACAAGTTCACGATCGCTGCTAGCGAGCAAGTGCTGATCGAGCCAGCCAGCCGCAACAGGGTTATCAGGTGCTTGCGCGATGATGGCTTTTGCAACGGCGGCGAACTCATCTTTTTCCACGCCACTAAGATCGATCGCTTCGATCATGACCGCGGTGACATCGCTGTTGATCGGCCCGCCGACGCTTTGCTGCGACGGCTTGAGCGAAGCGAGGACCTGCTCAATGACCTGCGGCGCAGCGGGGCCTTCCGGGTCAGCGATGGTTTGGCTGACACGCTCGATCAAGACGCGGGCGCTGTCGGGCTCGGTAACGTTCGTTGCGAACAACTTGCCCAGCGAAGCGAAGCCGAGCATCTTGCGCTCTTCGCCAAGGGCCGCTTCACCCGCGACACCGATGAGCTTTGCGCTGGCGAGTGAAGGCGGGGTCACGGTCGCGACGCCAAAGAGCGCCGTCCGCCGCGTTGCAATATCTTTGGACTGCAACAGCCGAGCGAGCACTTCGTAGCCGGGATCATCGGCCGAGACTTGACCCGCAAGTTTGCTGCGCAGCGTGGCGATCGCGACGGCTCGTGCATCGAGCGGATGGCCTTCGATCAGCGTGACGACTTTGCCCGCGAGGGCCTCGCCCTGCTCTGCTGCGAACGGATTTACACCTTGGGCGAGTTGTTCGAACAGCTGCTTCTTCTCGGCTTGAAGCGTCCAAGGCAAAGGCGACGGCCCCTGCAACGCCAGCGTGTCGTCGGCAGGCACTTCGATCGCTGCGTACAGCACCGCGGGCATCGGCTCGCTGAACGTCTCGGGCAGTTCACGCAGGTCATCGCGCAACTGACGGTACGCGCCCTGCCTTTCGCGCTCGGCCAATTGCTGTTCGCGTTTCCGTGCCGCGAAGGTTCGAGAGTCCTCACCCTCCGCACGCACGAGTCGCTCGCCACGCGGCGGCTGCTGCGCACGCAACTGCTCCGGATCAATCTTGTAGCCGTAGAGATTTTGCTCACTGGCCGCCTGTAGCGTTGCGGCGTGGAAGCTTCGCCCCATCTCCCACTGCACCGTGCCGTCGGGCCGAAAAGTAACCTCGCGAGCGATGCGCGGCGCGTTCTCTGGCGTCGGCTTTTCGGCATCTTCTTCAGGCGAGTTGACGGGATCCAATCCAGGCGTGTCACCCTGCTTGATAGTTTCGAAGAGCAACTGGCGAAGCTCACCAGACTCGGCGCGGATGATTCGGTTCAGATCATTACCGCTGCTGTTGGACGCGTTGTTTAGCTGCGGCTTGGGGATGACGAATCCGATGAATCGCCCAGCCCGGACAGAGATCGGGAAGCGAGCCAGCTTGTTAACACGGTTGACGTTGTCGACGGTGAATGGCAACAGCAGGATGCGCTTGCCCGGGCCAGGTTGAATTTGCCAGACAGCGTCTTGGAACGAGCTGCCGGAGGTGTCAAAGAGCAGACGCTGGATATCGATGTCGATCGACATTGGGCCAAGGTCCTCGGCCTCCCCTTGAGCCTCGACAGCCGGAGCAGGCTGAGGCTGTGGCACCTCTTGCGCCTCGCGTCGCCCCGCGAAGGCAACCAGAGCGCATAGCAGCACCCCATAAACAGTCCGTTGAAGTTTTCGGGCGTCACTCATCGTGGCTCCTTGCATTTAATGATCGTGCCGCATTCTACCGCCAGAGCCGCGAAAACCAATCGGCGTGTTGAATTGCCCAATATTCGCTCAAACAGCGAGCAGGCACCCTCCGCATGCTCAATAAAAAGGCACGCCCAATAATGCCTGTTTAATTATTAGACTTTTTTGATAAAAACTTCCCTCGTAAAGCTTTTCATAAAGCACTGAAAATCATTCACTTAGGCGCTTAACCCGCTTCGCCGACTTGGTTGGTTCCGAAAAAACAGGTTGTATCAGTACTAACTGGCATGCCGGTTGAAGTAGTTATCTCGTGCCGCGAGTTAATCTTGCGAGCGAGCCGGCCTCTGGATGACGCCGATTCGCTCCAAGATTGAAGCAGGCCACCCCCACGGCGGTCGTGGGGGCGATAGGTGGGCGCCTTAAGGGGCGCTCATCTTTTTAGTTTTGCAGTTTCAGACCGAGCGACCGGGGGGTCGAGTGCCGGGCCATGGAGGCCGACCGGCAAGGGAAAAGGGCTCGGATGCCCGCAGGTTGATTCACAGAGATCCATGCAAAACGCATCACACCATTGACCTCAGGACCACCTAACGAGCGGGCGTGTGCCCGTGTTTTTTGCGTTAGTTGGATTTTTATGACAGGCCGGCCATGGGGTGGCGAGCCGGCAGGCCTGTTTCGTAATCGCTCGCCTTTAGATAGGAGCACTAATATGCTAGGACTTAGTACTGGGATCGGACGATCCCTACTCATGCTGTTGATGGGGCTGGCGTTCATCACGTCGATCACCGCCCCCACCACGGCGTGGGCACAGGACGAACCCGCGCCGGAGGCGGCGGAGACAGAAGAGGCCACGGCCGAAGAAGAGGCTCCACCAGAGCCCACCGAGGAAGAGGCTGCTGCCTTGGCGGAAGCTGTTGCCGCAGCAGCTGAGGCCGGCGACTACTCCGTTGAGTACGCCGACCCCGACTCCGGCGACTTCAGCATCGCCATCGTTGACACGCCCAAGTTCACCATCGACAACCTTTGGGTCCTGATCGCAGGCTGCATGGTCTTCATCATGCACCTGGGTTTTGCGATGGTCGAGTCCGGCCTGACGCGTGCGAAAAACACCGTCAACATCCTCTTCAAGAACTCCATGATCATCTGTATCGGCTTCTTGATGTACGGCGTCATG
>JBGCDC010000242.1:0-9969 GCA_045105055.1 Phycisphaeraceae bacterium
AAAGTGATGAGCAACTGCGCGCGTTCTTGGGCCACGATATGCCGAAGGTCCGTCTCGAAGCGATCTGGACGCTGCGGCCACGCGAACACGCACTCGGTAAGCATATCCTTGCCATGACTAAGTCCGGCACGCCACTACAGCGACAAAGCGCCATCGATTACTACGCCTATGGTTGCCCGGATGAAATCGCTAACCCTGTGATGAGTGACCTTGCCAAGATCATGCGTGATGGCAACGAACCCGTTGCGATTCGTGCGAGTGCGGCGCGTGCACTCGTCTGGCGTAAGCAAGCCGCTTATCCATACTACAATGACATGCTACGCCTGCTTGTCGAGGAGAAGCCCGGCGATCCACGCGGCATCATTGACATGCACCTGGGGCGTGCGTTGAATGTGATCTCCGCCGAGCCTTATAAAGACGGTTTAGTTAAAGATAAGAAGCTGTTTTACGCCGCGGTCGTAAAGATGCTTGATCATCGGCGTGCCGATGGGCGATCTGCGGGCACAAAATTAATTGAGCAGATCCCGCTCGAAGACTTCCACTACATCGCGGATAGGGTCGCTTACATCATTGACGACAGTGATCGTACGTATCACTCGTACCACAACCGTGGCCCCAAGACTGGTTCGATCGCGATCTACGCCAACCTCAAGATCAAGGGCGGCATCGAGGCCGCGTTCGAAGAACTCGAAAGCCCGATTGGCAAGGCAGGATTCAAAATCCGCATGCTCATGGCGGTGATACCCAAGTACGGCTCAGCCGCGAAGCAATGGCTGCCGAAAATCAAAGCAACGAAAGCCGGTAAATTTCAGCGTCAATGGGATCAAATGATCAAAGGTATCGAGGCCTACGGCGATGAAGAAGTTGAATTGATCACCGTTGAGGAAGCCATCCGTATCGGCCAGCGCGGTATCGAATAGACTCTACGCGAATACTTTTGAAGGACCTGGAAACCTAGAGATCAACGCTATGCTGATGCCTTATAAATCATTGCTTTTTTTTGTCTGCGCCGTCGTGGTTTGTATGGCAATATTCCAGCCCGTTTCTGCAATGGACGCAGGTGTTGATCAGCCTGCGATTGAATTGGGCGCCCCGTTTACAAGTGGGATGGTGCTTCAGCGAGAAAGGGCGGTGCCTGTTTGGGGTTGGACCTATCCAGGGGGGGCGGTAACGGTGCAGTTTGCTGGGCAAAAGAAACAAGCCGTCGCGGGTAAGGACGGCAAGTGGATGGTGAAGCTTGACCCGCTTGAAGCAAGCGATCAGCCGCAAGGAATGATTGTCTTGGGAGGTGAAGGACGCGCGGGGATAAGTCTGGACGACATCCTCGTCGGCGAAGTCTGGATCGCGTCAGGTCAGTCGAATATGCAGTGGTTGGCAAGCAAGTGCGACGTCGGCCGAGTCTTGCAGGCAGGAATCGCGGCACGGGTGGAAGCAGGTGAAGAGACGCCGCCGATTATCCGTGAGGCAAAGGTGACCAATATCTTTTCGGCGTTACATCCGATCGAGCACGCTACTGTTGAGTGGATCGATGACGGCTCAAGTATGAGTGCGATCGCCTACGCCTTTGCGTACGAGCTCTACAAGGAACTCGGTGTTCCTATTGGTATTCTTAATTGCTCTTTCAGTTCGACCGCGATCGAGGCGTGGGTCCCGCGCGAAGGTTTCGCCAAGGGCACAGACGAATACACGCAAGCGATTCAATCGCAACTCAAGGCCAGCGACCCTGCGACGCCTGAGCACAAAGCGGCATGGTCGGCATACTACGCGGCCCTTGAGCAAGGGATCAAAGATAATGAACACCACATGGCCAATGGCCAAGAGCCTCAGCCTATCGCGATCAAGCCGCCGGGCAACGTTAACGGCAACCGAGCCGCGACTTGGCTCTACAACGCGCGGATGCACCCGTTCGTGCCGTATGGCGTGCGGGGCGCGATTTGGAACCAAGGCTACGCAAATATGAACGCGGGGATCACGTACTACGATAACCTCCACAGCCTGGCGCACGGTTGGCGTAACAACTGGCAACAAGATGATCTCCCGATTTACTTCAACCAGTTCTATACACCGGGCAAAGGCGACGGCGACAACCACCCATCCTTCGGCTCGACCGCGGAGATGCGGCTAGGCACTTATCTCGCACGCGACATCTCCAACAGTGGCATGGCCAGCCAGATCGATATCGGCGGTTCGGTTCACTACTACCGCAAGGCTTTGGCCGGGCAACGCCTCTCGTTACATGCTCTGAAAAACCAGTATGGCAAAGACGTCATCGCCGATGGCCCGATGTTTAAGTCTTATGCTGTTCAAGGCAACGAACTGACGGTTTCGTTTGATCACGCCAACGGTGGCCTGGTCGTAGGGCAAGTTCAACCAGACTCAAAGCTGCCTGGCGTACCGGTTTTACTGATTAATGATGATGCCGAGGTCGGCCTATTTTATATTGCCGATGCCAATCAAATTTGGCATAAAGCGAGTGTGAAGATCAATGGCGAAAAGGTTGTATTGACCGCGCCGGGTGTCGCTACGCCGCGCGGTGTGTCGTATGCCACCGGCGGGATCGGGCCGCAGCCCAATCTGTACAACCAGTCGCTGCTGCCGATGACGCCGTTTACCTTTTATGACAACGAAATGGTCACGAGTAAGACTTGGCCGCATGACCCGCCGAAGGTCGCGGGCTATGAGCCGGATCCGAACGCGGGCGGCTTGGCCTACGAATACCGCAAGTTCCCGATCCTCTCAACGCAGTTCCGTGACAACGCGGTCCTGCAACATGGCCAGCCCGTGAAAATCTGGGGCGCAGCGAAGCGGCAATACTTCCCCGATGCACCGGGGAAGCGAGTGATTCGATTTAGTTTCGACGGTATCGAGAAGACGATCGAGCTGACGCCAGAGATGGATGAGTGGTCGGTGACGCTTGAGCCGATGAGCCCGAGCAGTGAGCCGAAGACGCTTCGCGTTGCACTGCTGATCGATGGCGAAGTGGTACACGAGCGAGTCGCAGAGAACATCGTGATTGGTGATGTTTGGTTTGTCGCGGCGCCAAAGATGAACGCGAAACTGCCTGCTGCCGAGCCGATGGATAGCGTGGTTCGTGTGATCAAACGACAGGCGAAGCGTGATAAGAATACAAGCCCATCGCGTTATAGCGTTGCGGTTTCGACAACACCTGAAAACCGATTTGCGAGTTACTGGGAAGACGTCAAGGCGGATAGCCTGCACGGCGCGATCGCGCACCGCATCGCTGCACAATCCAAGGGCGTCCCCGTCGGTGTGATCTTTATGCAGACCAACCCGGGCAAGGGACAGGCCGATGTTCCGCTGAAGAGTTGGATCCCGTTCTGGTCGTTAAAAGATGCCCCGAGCTTGGCCGATGACTTTGCGAAGCTTGGCACGCAGTACCCTGGCGCACCGACTTATCACGATAATATCCGCCGCTATGCCAAAGACTGGCAAACCTATTGGGACAAGTACATCCCCAAGATGATCGCAACGAAGGCCGTCCCCGACGGCTCGGCTTGGGGTGTGATCCCCAACAAAGCTGCGGCCGACGCAAAGTCCGATGCGACACAGGCCTACAACGTGATGGTTCATAGCTTCACGCCAGCAGCGCTGAAGGGCGTGATTTTTATTGTTGGTGAGGACACCCTTGCAGGCCTAAGCGAAGCGACCTTTGACGAGCAATTCAAGGTTTTGACCAAGAGTTGGGCTGGTCGATTTAGTAACGATTCTGTGATCGAGAAGGTTATTGACGTCGCTGATGTGGATCAATTTAGTAAGATTTTTGACTCGGCGGTCCAGGCAATCCAAAGGGATGCTGCACCACAGCGATAGCAGGACTCGCTGACGCGTCGCGGTTAGAATACGTCAATGCCAACCTCGCAGACACAGTCGCCGAAAATGGACACATGGCCGCACCGCCACCTCGTGGGTATCGAGCCATTGTCATCCGATGACATCCGTATCTTGCTGACGAAGGCGAAATCCTATGAAGGCGTGTCTACCAGCCGGGCGCTGCCGAAGAACCCGGACCTCCATGGCAAGGTCGTCGTCAATCTTTTTTACGAAGACTCAACGCGGACGCGCGCCAGCTTTCGGCTCGCCGCAAGCCGATTGAGCGCGGATGTGTTGGACATGTCTGCCTCGGGCTCGAGTGTTTCCAAGGGCGAGACGCTGGTGGATACAGCCCGGAACATCGAGGCGATGGGTGTTGACATCATCGTCTGCAGACACAGTCAAAGCGGGGCGGCGATCCAACTCGCACATGCCACCGACTGCGCGATCGTCAATGCAGGCGACGGTCAACACGAGCACCCGACACAGGCACTGCTCGACGCGTACACGATTGCCAAGAGGCTTGGTCGAGATACTGATTTCGACTTCACCGGCCTAACCATCGCGATCGTGGGCGACATCGGCCATTCCCGTGTCGCACGTTCCAACGTCCACTGCCTCACAAAACTCGGCGCGAAGGTGATCCTTGTCGGCCCGCCGACGCTTTTGCCGGGCTCGTTTGAAGGCTTAGACTGTGAAATGCGTCACGACCTAGATGAGGTCCTGCCACGGATTGATGTGATCAACATGCTGCGTGTTCAGTTTGAGCGTCTCGCTGGCCCAGCCTTTCCAAGTACACGCGAATACACGACGCTCTATGGCCTTACTGCGGCGCGGATGAAACGTGCAAAGCAGGACCTCGTTGTCATGCACCCCGGGCCGATGAACCGCGGGCTTGAGATCGAGTCGGCTGTCGCGGATGGGCCGAACTCTGTCATCCTCGATCAGGTTGCCAACGGCCTGGCGGTACGTATGGCGACGCTCGCTTTGGTCGCCGGGCAATAAGCTTACCGCAATCGTTTATGCTGCTCATCCAATGCCCGAATCGAACACACCTAGCCAAGGCCTCCTCATCATCGTCTCCGGCCCGTCCGGCGTCGGAAAGAGCACGATCGTCAATTCAATGGTTGATCGACTTGACGCGGTGCTAAGCCTCTCGATGACGACGCGCCCCATGGGGCCTAATGACATCGATGGCGAGCACTACGTGTTTGTGACTGAGAAAGAGTTTCGCGATCTGGTCAAGTGCGGCGAGATGCTCGAATACGCCCAAGTCTATGACAACCTGTATGGCACGCCTGCTGAGCCGGTTCAGGAGGCGCTTGCTGCGGGCGAGATCGTGATCCTTGAGATTGACGTGCAGGGGGCCAATCAAGTCAAACGGAACATGCCCGATGCGATCGGGATCCTCATCGAGCCGCCTAGCGATGCGGTGCTGCTGCAACGGCTTCGCGACCGAAAGCGCGAAGATGAAGATATCATCCAAAAACGTTTCTCACGAGCTCGCGACGAGATCAAGTGGGCCCGAGAGCTAGGGATCTATAAGCACACGATTGTCAATGACCAGCTTGATGTCGCGATCGATCAAGTCGTGGCCGTGGTTCAACAGGAACAGGCGAGGCTTAGTGCGGTTTAATCCGAGTTCGGGGGACGCGCGACGATGCCTTACACTATGCCCATGCAGCCCGCAGTCTTTTTGGACCTGGACAACACGATTATGGAAAGCACCGAGTCCTTAACGGACTTGGCGACGGTGTCGCTCATCAAGGGCGCGGCTCCGGCGATTGCTTCTCTCCGTGGGCTGGGCTACAGGGTCGTTGTTGTTGCGAACCACGAAGGCATCGCGCGGGGGCAAGTCACCGAAGAGGATGTTCATGTGCTGCATGCTCGTGTCGCCGAGCTTATCGAAAAGACGGCCAACGGTGCGGTGATCGACGCGTTCTATTATTGCCCGTTTCACCCGCGTGGTCAGCTCAAAAAATACAAGAAAGATCACCGGACACGCAAGCCCAAGCCCGGGATGCTGGAGCAGGCGGCCGAGGAGATGAAGCTCGATTTGAACACGAGCTGGATGATCGGCGATGAGCTAGCAGACGTGCAGGCTGGTCATGCGGCGGGGGCCCGCACGATCTTGCTGCGCCCCGATGCCGAGCGATTGATGCCAGTCGATCTCGATACGATCGAGGGTGTGACGAGCGACCCGCCGGACCGCGATCGACCGACGGGTCCAGATTTTTTCGCGGTGAGTCTGGTCGATGCCGCGCGTCTGATTGCGCAACAACCGCGCGTTGAACAAACCGAGCCTAAGTCGCCGACACCAGGTCGAAAGTGGGACGCCGAGAAGATCGCGAAGATCCAGGTTGCACGTCCTGCTAAACCGGCGGGCAAAGAGCAGACGGTACCCACATCGACCAAGGCGTTCCGCCCCTGGGGCGCGCCGACGAATGAGGATGACGACACGCCGATTGTGGCCAAGCCGTTCCGTAAGCGGCAGCACGCTGAGGCCGAAGTGGCCCAGCCGACAGTAGCTGAGGCAGTTGCTCCAAGCCCACCAACTCAGCAAGCCGTAGCACCGGTCGAGATCCCTGAAAATATCCGTCAAGCGATCGAGCAAAAGAAAGCGGCCAAGGCACAAAAGCCCGATTCCGAAAGCGATAAGAAGACACTACGTTTGATCCTTCATGAGCTCCGCGCACAGCGTGGCCAGGATCAGGAGTTTTCGTTTCTCACCATCATCGCGGTTGCGTTGCAACTCGTGGCGATCATCTGTTTACTCGGCGGACTCTTTATGGGCGGTACGGATGACGGCGTTTTTCTGCGCTGGCTCGGTACGGGCATCATGGCTCAACTCATCGCAATTGCCACGCTGATATACGGCCGATAGAAAGGGCTCGGCATGAAACTCAAACCTATCGACATCCCCTGTGAGCGAATCATCGCCATCATGCCCAGGCTACTGGGCGAATCTGTCATGGCGACGGCTGCGCTGGCTGCTATCAAGCAAGCCCACCCTGATGCGCATATCACCGTGCTGGCGAAGCGTCGGCTTAGGCCGGTGTACCACGGCCTCGACTTTGTAGACCGAGTTATCTCGATCCGTAAGCGTGACACCAAGCAACGTAAGACGCGGACGCGCGCCTCCTTGATCGCTATGGGCAGAGGGCTTTCGCGCGGCAACTTTGATACCGCGATCATCTTCCCGCTGACGTTCAAAGCCGCAGCGCTCGCTTCAGTAGCCGGAGTCAAACGGCGTATCGGTTATGAGTCCGATGGTCGGGCGGTGCTGTTGACCGATCGCCTAGTCACGCCCCGCAATAAAGGCGAGAAGAACAAGAGCGCGAGTATCGAGGGCTACCTCGCTTTCGCTCGCTACCTCGGCTCGGTGAACCCCAGCCCGGTGATGCGGCAGACGCTTCACCCAGATGCCACGGCACGACTGAATCAGCGACTCGAACAAGAAGGCGTCGATCCGTCTCGAGAAGAGCTGTTGCTGATTAATCCCGGTGGCCCAACGGCGGACCGCAGATGGTCGCCCCGACGCATGGCCCATCTTTGCGAGATGCTCAAAGAACGCTACGGCTTGACGCCTGTCGTCACAGGCACGCCAGCAGAACGCGGTGTGGTCGAAGAGTTGTTGGAACGCGCGACGGTGCCGATCGTGGATCTACCTGAACTTGGTCGCGATCTTCACTTGCTCAAAGCCATGGTCGCGAGCAGTCGGATGATGGTGACCAACGATACCGGGCCGCGCTACCTTGCTGCGGCGATGGATGTCCCGGTGCTCACGCTGTTTGGTCCGACCTCGCCGCAGGGCTCTGGTCTGATCCTCTCGCATGAGGAGCACGTCGTGTCAGACGGTATCAGCGTCGCAGCGAAGAGCGATCCACAGTTTAAAGGCAGGGCGAGCCTTGACGTGCTGCATGCTGACGAGGTCTTCGAACACGCGAGCCAGCTTTACGAGACCACCCGCAAGCTCACTACCGTGTCGGGCCCGAGGTCATGAAGCCGCTACACCTCGTGATGATCTGTGGCGTTGTAGACGCCCATCAACCCGAAGCGGCGGAGACGGTTTTACTGGCCAATGATCTGGCCGAACGCGGCTACCGAGTGACTTTGCTCGCGATGTCTTTTGGCGACCTTGATATGGATCCACGCGTTACGCTGAAGGCTGCGGGGACTCGGCCTCGCTGGTTTTGGATTTCGATGATCCGTTACCTCCGCTGGCTCTCCAAGGAGATGAAAAGGCTTAAACCAGACCACATGATCTCGATGCTAAGCAGTGTGACTGCTGAGATCATGGTGCCTTTGACTGGAACACAGCGGGCAAGGTGTCGCGCGAAGCGTAGCCTCTGTTTAGGGATGGCCGGTCATGCTGTGCAACACTTGAGCGAGCTACATCCGAACGTTGCATTGCCGAAACAATTGGAGCGACGTGCCATATCGCGCGATGGGGTCAAGTTGTTCATTGCGGTGAGTCAACCGATTGAGGAACAGTTGCAGGCTGACCTCTCGGGTAAATCAACACCAATCGAATTGGCCAGCGTCGCTCGCCCTGAGTCGCGGATCGATACGAAACGGTCTGCGCAGCTTCGTGAAGAACTTGCACGGGCATGGGGGATCAACCGCGACGGCTACTGGATTATCTTGCCGTTTTCCGATGCCGCGGTGGATGGCTTTGAGCCGATGCTACGCGCGATGAAGCCATTGATCGATCAGGGTGTTGATGCGGTGCTACTTTTATCAGGCCCGACCCGCTACACGCACTTGGCATGGATCGGGCAGCTCGGTTTACGCGATCGGATCCGCTTTGTGGGTGAGACCAGCATGGTCCAGGAGCTGTTGGCTGCCTGCGATCTGATCGTCTGCCCGACCAGCTATGACCCCGCGGGCTGGGCGGTCAGGCCCGCTCTTGGGTTGGGCAAGCCGATCGTGACCACCTCGGCATCCGCCGCCGCTGAAGACGTCATGAGCCAGGGTGGCAGTGTTTTGCCCTCGCCAGTGCAGCCGCAAGCTTTGTTGGAGGTGATTCGGGAGCTTCACGCCCGCTGGGAGGACGGCGATGCGACGAGTATTAAAACCGCTCCTAAACTGGCTGCAGCACCGACTTTGGCACAGATTGTCGACCGCTGGCTTCAACCAGACGATGACCCGGCCTAAAACCAGGCCATCGCGGCCTGCCCGCTTGCATCACAGTAAATATTCGCCTAAACTGCCCGGCTCGATAGATACAGAAACATTCCTGCGCACACGCACAGAGACGACGCATGCCAACGATCAACCAACTGGTTAATAATCCCCGCCGCACGCCAAAGATGAAGTCGAAGGTCAAAGATCTCGACAAGTGTCCTCAGCGCCGTGGCGTCTGCCTTCAGGTCAAGACCGTGACCCCTAAGAAGCCGAACTCCGCGCTTCGTAAGGTCGCCCGCGTCCGACTGTCCAACGGCAAAGAAATCACCGCTTACATCGGCGGCGAAGGCCACAACCTCCAAGAGCACAGCATCGTGCTCGTCCGTGGCGGTCGTGTCCGTGACCTCCCTGGTGTCCGCTACCACGTCGTCCGCGGCGCACTTGACACCCTCGGTGTTGACGGTCGTAAACGGGGCCGATCCAAGTACGGCGCCAAAAAGCCTAAGGGCTAAAACAAAGCCTCTTGCGGCTTATCACGCAATCAACGTTCAAGTTTCAAAATTCGTCCCGCGGCAGTAATCGATCGGCACGTCGCCCTTCGGTGAACACATCGGCCAACTGAGAGCCGACCGCCGCCTGACACAAGGAGCCCCATCATGGGCCGTGGATTCACTAAGTCAGAAGAACAACTCAAGCCAGATCCTAAGTTCGGTGACAAGACGCTCGCCCGCTTTATCAACTGCGTGATGCTCGACGGCAAAAAGTCTGTCGCACAACGTATCCTCTACGACGCCTTCGACGAAATCGAAAAACGCAACAACGGCGACGAGCCTGCGATCGAGATCTTCCACAAGGCCCTCGAGAACGTTCGCCCCAACGTCGAAGTCCGCTCCAAGCGTGTCGGCGGTGCGAACTACCAAGTCCCGATGCAAGTCAATAAGAAGCGTCAGCAATCACTGGCATTCCGCTGGATCATCACTGCAGCCCGTGCTGAGCGTGGTAAGCCAATGT
>JBGCDC010000243.1:0-9228 GCA_045105055.1 Phycisphaeraceae bacterium
CGCCGTCGCCGGCAAAAGTCGTAGCGCTCTGGCGTGACCACTGCGGCTCGATGATGAGTTCGATCTCGACCATACGGTACGGCGGCCCCGCGACGATGACGGCATCGTTCAGCGCGGTACCTTTAAAGACGGGTTCGGGCATCTCGGAGGGTTCGTGATCACCACCGCCATTGAGTCCGCCCCACTGCGGCGCGCCCTCGGGGTAAACGGCGACTTCGAGCATGATGCGCTCGGTCTTGCGTGCCTTGCCCGAGGCGATGAGTGGCCAGTGTTTTTGAACGTCTTCGACGGAGAACTCAGCGAGGAAGCCGAGTTTGCCGAAGTTGATCCCGAGGATGGGGATGTCTCGCTCGACCATGACGCGGGCCTGGCCGAGCAGCGTGCCGTCGCCGCCGAGGACGAGCGCAAGGTCTGCCTCGGGCAGGTCGTTGTACTTGATGTCACCGATCTTGCGTGTACCGAAATCGCCAACGATCTCGGCGTGATCCGCAAGCCAAGGGCGAAACGTCTCGAGCGCTTCGCCGACAAGTGGCTTGCTCAGGTTGCTCAGTAGTAGGACGCGTGGTCGATCAGCCATAAGCAGAGTTTAACGGATCAGGGATTGATGCTCGCGATTACGGCCTCGTCCGCTCGGCATCTAAGATCGATTTGAGTTTTTCACGCATCTGCTTCATGACTTCGGGGTGTTGGCCGGAGACATTTTTCGTTTCGCCGGGGTCGTTGGAAAGGTTGAAAAGTGCGCCGCCTTGCGGAGTGGTGTACCAACCCCATGGGCCGAGCTTATCGCGGGTTCCTTTTTTGCCTCGGCCTTGCCAGCCGCCGTCGGCGTCGGGCATGTACTTCCAGTCGCCCATGCGGAGCGCGACGCCGTTGGCGTGCTGGACGATGTACGCTCGGCCTTCATCGGTTTTACCCAGCAACGCATCGAGCGTGTTGTAGCTGTCAGGGGTCGCGGTATCGCTGAGTGCTTGGCCGGTCATCGCCGCAAACGTGGCGGGGAAGTCGACCTGTGTCATGAGCGCTTCGGATGTGCCGGGCTTAATCGTACCGGGCCAATACGTGATGAAGGGAACGCGTGTGCCGCCTTCGAACATGGAGTATTTACCGGCACGGAGTGGGCCGCCGGGCTTGTGCGTGCCGAGCAGTTCGTTCGCTTGGTCTTTGTAGCCATCGTCGAGCACGGGGCCGTTGTCGCTTGAGACGATGATGAGGGTGTTCTCGGATAAGCCGAGCTTATCGAGGGTTTTCTTGATCTCGCCTACGCACCAGTCGAACTGGACGACGGCGTCGCCGCGCGGGCCTTGGCCAGACTTGCCAACGAAGCGCGGGTGCGGAACGCGGGGAACGTGATTGTCATGCAGGGCGAAGAACAAGAAGAATGGCTCGTCTTTGCTGCGCTCAATAAACGCGACTGCTTCTTCGGTGAAGTCGTCGGCCATGTCGATATCGTTCCACAGCGCCGCTTTACCGCCAGTCATATAACCGATGCGGCCGATGCCGTTGATGACAGCGTTGTTGTGGCCGTGAGACCAGTCCATGATGAGCTTATCGCGGTCTTTCTTGCCGTCGAGTTCCCCGGGGAAGTTGGCGTTTTTGCCGTAGCTGACTTTGATCGGGTCGTTGGGGTCGAGGTTCACGACCTCGCGGTTCTTGATGTAGACACAGGGAACGCGGTCACCGGTAGCGGCCATGATGTACGAGTAGTCGAAGCCGATGTCGTTTGGCGTCGGCTTAATAGGCTTGTTCCAATCGAGCTTCTTACCGCCTGCGCCTAAGCCGAGGTGCCACTTACCGACGACAGCGGTTTTGTAGCCCGCGTCTTTCATGATGGAGGCGAGGGTGGTCGTGCCGGGCTTGATGATCATGGCCGCATCGCCGCGTGCGATGCCCGTGCCTTTTTGGCGGAAGGCGTACTGGCCAGTGAGCATGGCGAATCGGCTGGGCGTACACGTCGCCGACGGGCAGTAGCCGTTGGTGAACTTGAGGCCCCCCTTGGACATGGCGTCGATGTTGGGCGTGGGGATCTCACCGCCATAAGCACCGATGTCGCCGTAGCCGATGTCGTCGGCGTAGATGATTACGACGTTGGGCTTGTCCGCCGCGGTGGCCTGTGTCGATGAGGCACATGCCAATAGGCACATCATGAGCGATAAAGCAGTGAAGCAGCGGATCAAAACCATACAGTTCGCCTCTTTCGTAAAGTCATCTAGAACAGCGTCAGACACAGGGCATGAGCGTACTTATATTAGCCTGTTAGAAGATTTTTCACGCGTCAGCAGTGCAAACAAAAAAGCCGTACGGGGCCAGTCGCTATCGCAACCTGCCGTACGGCTTTAAAAGTGGAGCGTATCGGGCTCGAACCGATGACCTACGCGTTGCAAACGCGTCGCTCTCCCAACTGAGCTAACGCCCCAACAATGGTCAGACAGTATAGCAACTGTTGAGAAAGTGGTATCGGCTCATGGGCCCATAATTTTCCAATGCGTCAGCGGCCTATTTCGACGGCCGTTCTTCGGCATCACGGCAAAAGAATCGCTCCGCGTTGCCACTCGCGTTGATGTCAGTGATCTGCCCCGCCGCTCGATAGCCCTGCCGCTGCAGCAGAGCCAGCATCGGGGCGTTGTTCGATTCGGTCGAGATGAACAGTCGGCCGGGGCTGCACCTTGCTTCGAGCTCAAGTAGTAGCGCGACCGCGACGCCACGTCGACGCAAGCCATCGCGAACCACTAAAAACTCAACAAAGTCTCGGCCGATCAAGCCACGCTTCTTAAACACGGCATAACCGGCGATGTCACCATCCACCTCAGCAACCACGCATCGCCCCGCTTGTATCGCGGCGGGTCGGTCACCCCCGAAGCAATCGAAAGCTGCGATCGCCTCAGCGTCATCTGTCGTTGCGGTTCGTATCTGCATCGGCCTAGCTTAACTACATCAATCAAGTGTTGAAATACTTGGCTTGCGGGTGGTGGCAGATGATCGCGCTGGTGGACTGCTCGGGATCGATCTGCCAGTTTTCGGTCAGGATGCAGCCGATGCGGGTCGGGTCAATCATGCGCCAGAGCCGGTCTTGATCAGACATGTCCGGGCAGGCGGGGTAGCCGAAGCTGTAGCGACTGCCGCGGTACTTCTGCGTGAACAGTTGCGTGACTTTCGATGCATCTTCGGTTGCGATGCCGAGCTCTTGACGAATGCGTTTGTGCCACATCTCGGCAAGTGCTTCAGCGGACTCAACGCCCATGCCATGGACGTAGAGATATTCCTTGTAGTTGTTGGCTTTGAAGAGTTCGCCCGCGACTTCGCTGACTTTATTGCCAACCGTGACACACTGCACCGGGAGCACATCCTTTTGCCCACGATCGGCAGGCAGGAAAAAGTCGCTGATGCATAGGCCCTTTTGCCGAGACTGCCGCGGGAAGGAGAATCGCTCGATTTCTTTGTCGTGGTCTTCTGGGTCGTAGACGACCAAATCTTCGGGGTTCTTAGGGTCGCTATTGCAAGGGAAGTAGCCGTAGGTCACCTTCGGGTGCAAGACATCTTGCTCGGCTAGTTCTTGCTTGTACCGCTCGAAGATCGGCTTGACTTCGTGCTCAAGCTGATCGTTGTAAGTCTTGGAATCCTTGTCGCCACGGGTGAACTGCCACTGCGTTTTGTACAGCGCGCTGGTGTTCATGAACGGGAAGACCTGCTTGATATCGATGCCCTCAACAACGCGGTCACCCCAGAACGGCGGCACAGGGATCTCGACATCATCACGCACCGAAGCAGAGCGACCCGTCGGCACGATTGGCGGCTCGGCAACTGCAACCGCCCCACCATCGGGACCGGTTGGGCCTTGCGGGACAGTTGATCCCGCCGACTTTCTGGACTTGGCCTTGAGTTCTTCGATCTTCTTATCTTTTTCGACACGGATAACTGCTCGCGCATCGATCTCTGCGTTGAGTTCGTCCTGTTTATTCGCCGCGATCATGTCCATGATGCGTAGGCCCTCGAAGGCGTCCTTGCCGTGATAGACGCTGCCTTCATAAATACCGCGAAGGTGACCTTCGCAGTAAGGCTTCGCCAGCGCGGCGCCGCCAAGCAGCACAGGGACGTCCACGCCCTTGGCGTTGAGCTCGTGCAAGTTCTCTTCCATCACGTTGACAGACTTCACGAGCAGGCCGGACATGCCGATCGCGTCGGCCTTGGTCTCTTCAAGCGACTTGAGGATCGCGCTGACCGGCTGCTTGATACCGATGTTGTGGACGGTGTACCCGTTGTTGGTGAGGATGATGTCGACAAGGTTTTTACCAATATCATGGACGTCGCCGCGCACGGTGGCGAGGACGATCGAGCCCTTGGTTTGGCCATCGACTTTTTCCATGTGTGGTTCGAGATGCGCAACCGCCATCTTCATGACTTCGGCCGACTGCAGGACGAAGGGCAGCTGCATCTGCCCGCTGCCGAACAACTCGCCGACGACCTTCATCCCCGCGAGCAGGTGCTCGTTGATGATTTCTAGCGGCGGATAAGTCTCCATCGCTTCGTCGAGCGTTTCGTGCAGCGCCTTCTTTTCACCATCGATGATGTGCTTCTGCAAACGCTCTTCGAGCGGCAGATCGGCCATCACGACCTTCGTCGACTGCACCTCTGCGTCGTCACCAAACAGGCTGATGAAAATCTGAAGCGGGTCACGCGTGGTGCTGCCGTCGGGGAGTTCGACATCGCTGCCCTCTTCCGCCCAGCGGTTGTAGACGAGGTCGAGTGCGGCGTCCCATTGCTCGTCCGCGATCTTGGTACGCGGCAGGATCTTGCTGACGTGCACGATCGCGCTGGTCAGGCCCGCTTCATAAAGCTCGTGCAAAAATACTGAGTTGAGCACTTGGCGTGCGGCGGGCTTGAGGCCAAAGCTAATGTTGGATAGGCCGACGGTCGTCTGGCACTTCGGGAACTGCTCCGAGATGAGGCGGACGCCCTCGATGGTTTCCAAGCCCGAGCGGCGGTCCGCATCCATGCCCGTCGAGATGGGCAGGACCAACGGGTCGAACATCAGGTCGTCTTCGTGCAGGCCGTACTTATCAACAGCTAAGTCACGCATGCGACGCGCGATCGATATCTTTCGCTCGGCAGTCCGAGCCATCGCCTCTTCGGGGTCTTCATCGATCGTGCCGAGCACGAGACCCGCGCTGTACTTCTTGGCAAGTCCGCACATCTCGGCGAACTTCTCCTCGCCATCTTCGAGGTTGCCCGAGTTGATCAGGCACTTGCCGCCCGCGGCTTGCAGGCCCGCCTCGATCGTCGCGGGCTGGGTCGAGTCAAGCATCAGCGGCGCATCAACTTGACGCACCAATCGCGTCACAACCTCGTGCATATCCTTGACATTGTCGCGACCGGCATAGTCAACGTTGACATCCAAGACGTGCGAACCTTCACGCATCTGGTCACGGCCGAGCGAGACGATCTCGTCCCAGTCTTCTTCTTCAAGCAGCCGCTTAAACTTGCGCGAGCCCGATGCGTTGCAGCGCTCGCCGACGTTGAGCAGTGACTTGTCTTGGCGGTAATCCGTCGGGCTATACAGCGACGTGACCGACGGGATCATCGGGCGTTTCTCTTCCTTTTTCGCCAGCCGCTCGCCGATACTATCGCGGACTTGCCGGATATGCTCGGGCGTCGTGCCACAGCAGCCGCCGACGATCGATAGGCCAAAGCGATCGACAAACTTCGTCATCGTTTCACCGAACGGCTTGGGTTGCAACGGATAAACCGTTTGCCCCGCAACAAGCGTCGGCAAGCCCGCGTTGGGCAAGATCGAGATGTGCTTAGGCCAGTGGCGACCGAGGAACTTAATGTGGTCGGCCATGTCCTCAGGGCCAGTCGCACAATTCATGCCAAGCGACACGATCGGGTAGTCCTTAAGCGCATGTGCCGCAGCACTGATCTCGGTGCCGGTGAGCATCGTGCCGGTGTTCTCGATGGTGACCTGTACCATGATCGGCAGGCCATCGTCCTCTGGCTTCAGCGCGGGCTTGACGCCCATCTCATCCATCGCAGAGAGGATCGCGTTCACCGCGCACTTGATCTGCAGGATGTCCTGGCGGGTCTTTAATATAAAGAGGTCGCAGCCGCCTTCGATCAGACCCTTGGCTTGTTCTTTGTACGAGTCGAACATCGATGCCCAGTCGATGTTGCTCAGCGTAATCAGCTTCGTGCCCGGGCCCATCGAGCCGATGACGAAGCGCGGGTTGTCATCGGTCGCGTACTTGTCACAGGCTTCGCGCGCGAGTTGGCAGGCCTTGATGTTGATCTCGCGACAGCGGTCCTGCAGATCAAACTCGCAGAGCACGTGAGGCATCGCGCCGAACGTATCCGTCTCAACCGCGTCCGCCCCCGCAGCGAGGTACGTCTCGTGGATGCCACGGATGGCATCGGGCCTGGTGAGCACGAGCACCTCGGTGCAGTTCTCTAGGCCGAGATAGTCCTTCTCCAGATCCAGTTCGAGTTCGTGGATGGAGGTGCCCATCGCGCCGTCGAAAAAGACCACACGCTGTTCAAGTAGTTGTAGGAATTTATTCATAGCAATACCCATTAAATCCTTTTATCCGGATTGACGGATAGTATCTTAGTCAAACCGCTCTAGCAAGTCGCTAGCACACTTATAAGCGGATTCCCGCTCACCATGCCGGATCGCCGATAGCACATTTACGAGGAATGGATCCGGCGTGACCAATCCGAGCAATCACAGGCGATAGGGCCTGATACCGCAACTTTCGACACAAAGAAGAATTGAGCTTATAGCGATGACTTGGTGGGAAGCAATCATACTTGGCGTTGTGGAAGGCCTGACCGAATATCTGCCGGTCAGTTCGACGGGGCACCTGCTCGTCGTGCAGGACCTATTAGGCATCGGTGCCGAAGACGCGGAGTCTTGGGCCGCCGCAAACGCCTACGCGATCTGTATCCAGGCGGGTGCGATTGTCGCGGTGCTTGGGCTGTATTGGCAACGCGTCAAGCAAGGCGTCGTTGGCATGCTCGGTCCCGTCGGTATCGGCAAGGGTGACGAAGCCGGGCTCCGCCTATTCATCAACCTCGTTGTCGCGTTCATCCCCGCCGCCGTCATCGGGCTTATCGCAGACGACTGGATCGAGGCAAACCTATTCAACGCATGGACCATCGTTGTCGCATGGTTCGTCGGCGGCGTCGCCATCCTCGCCGTCACGTTCTGGAAGCGAGGCAAGTCAGGCGACGAACACAAAGGCACCGACCTCGACTCGCTCTCCTGGCAAATGGCTATGACCATCGGCTTCATCCAATGCCTGGCCATGATGCCCGGCACCTCGCGATCTCTCGTCACCATCGTCGGCGGCATCCTCATCGGGATGCACATCGCCGCCGCCGTCGAGTTCTCTTTCCTCCTCGGCGTCGTCACGCTCCTCGCGGCGACGGTCTACAAAGCCATCGACAAAACCACCGTGAGTATCGACGGCCAAGAGCAAGAGATGATGATGTTCGTCGCCATGAACGCGAAGTACGGCCTACTCAACATGTTCATCGGCGTCCTCGCCGCGTGGGTCTCCGCCGTCATCGCAATCAAGTGGATGGTCAGCTACCTCAAGAAGCACGGCATGGCGATCTTCGGCTACTACCGTATCGCCGTCGCCATCCTCGTCGCCGCACTCATCCTCACCGGGCACATGAGTGCGACGACACCGCAATAAGTTGTGAGGGAGAGTTGGGAGTAAGAGAAAAGGCTCAACCCTCTCCCTTCAAACTCTCCCTCACCCCTTCCTATATCACGGCTCCAGCACAACTTTCAGCATCCCTGGACGCCCCGCCTGCTCCAGCACCGCAGGACCATCGCTCAGCCTCATCCGTCGGCTGATCAAACTCACCACATCCACCGCCTCACGCGACAGCCAATCCAATGCCTCCGCAAACGGCCCACACCGACTACCGATCACATTCAACTCATTGATCACGATCGGCGACAGGTCAAGACCCTCACCCAACGGCCCCGGCAAACTTCCGGGGGCAACCGTCGTCTTCAAAACAAGCGTCCCGCGTGGCCGAAGCATCGCCATCGCTGTCGTCAGCCCGCTCGCGCTGCCCGTGCAGTCCACCACGATGTCCTGGTCTTGCCGTAGGCCGACATCGCCTAAAAGACGATGCTTGATCCCCCACTTTTCGCAAAGCCCAAGCTTCGCCTCGTGCTTACCCACGCAGCGAACCGTCGCATTGAGTGTGCTGAGCACCTGAGCACAAAGTAGGCCAAGCCGACCATCGCCGAGCACCGTCACGTAAGGCCGACCCTCGATCGTCAGCTGCCGAACCACCTGCAGCGCCGCCGCCAAAGGCTCGACAAACACCGCCCGATCGTCGTCCACATTGCCAGGCACCGCGTGCAAATTCGCCTCAGGCAACACAAACCGCTCAGCGAAACACCCATCCCGCCCCATGATCCCTAAGACCGTTCGGTCTCGGCAGTGCTCCCTTAGCCCGCCCTTGCACATGTCGCACTGCCCGCAGACACAGTTAATCTCGCCGACGACGCGCCTGCCGACCCACGCCTTATCGCCGCCCTTAGCGACCGCCTCGACGACGCCAACGAACTCGTGCCCGAGCACGCCGCTAAACCCCATATACCCCCGGCAGAGCTCCATATCCGTCGAACAAACCCCCATCCGCGTCGGCCGAATCAGCACCTCAGCCGCCAATAAATCAGGCTCCGAATACCGCGGATCCAACGCCAAACCCGACTCGTTTAAGACCAGTGCCTGCATGCATTCCCTTTCGACAAGTGCCAGCCGCCACTCTAATCAACTTTCAGTCTCAAGCCACTTTGCACCATAGTGCGTAAAGGCTCACGGGTCGTTCGATACCCCCCACCCAAAGCCCCTCTCGATCCCCCAAAACCCACACCAACCTCCCCAAGCCGCTTACGGCAAAGCACGCACCCGCACCTCCCCAAACAAGCCCAAGGCTCACCCACGACAGCACACACCGCGGCCCCAACTCAAAAAATCGCCTCCTTCACTTAAACGCCAATCCAAAGCCCCGCGCGCGCACCGCAGCATCAAAACACCCCAGCTCCCAAAAAGCGTTAACGCGCAAGCGAGCTAAACCGTGTTTTCACAAACGCTTAGCTATAAAAAATTTTATCTGCACCGCTTGGGCCCCAAGCCTTCTCGCACCCCAAAGATGCAACCTGCCCAAAAGTCCAATAATTCTTTACATAAAAGAGTTGCAATCACCCCA
>JBGCDC010000244.1:0-10429 GCA_045105055.1 Phycisphaeraceae bacterium
CGAGGTCACCGAAGAGATGATGCAACGCATCAAAGCGAAGCTGGTCGAGCTGCCGCACGACCGCCCGCAGCGATACATCAGCGAGCTTGGGCTAAAAGAGATCGACGCGAAGGCGATCATCGACGAGCCCGCGACCACGCACTTTTATGAAGCCGTGCTCGCGGCGGGTGCTGATGCAAAAGCCGCCTCAAAACTCATGCGGAACAATCTCAGCAAGCTCGCGAATGAGAAGGGCGTTTTGCCCGATGCGCTGGGCGTTTCTGCACAACAGGTCGCCGACATCATCACGCTGACGACCGGCAACAAGGTCGGCTCCAGCGCGGTGGACGACTTGCTTGCATTATGTGCCGACAGCGACGACTCAGCCGAGCAACTCGCGGAGGCCAACGGCCTGATGCAAGTCACCGACGATAGCGCCTTGGAAGCCTGGGTCGACGAAGACATCGCGAACCCGAAAATGAAAAAGTCCGTCGATGATGTGAAGGCCGGCAAAGACAAAGCCATCAACGCACTGCTCGGCCAAGTCATGCGCCTCAGCAAAGGCTCCGCCAACCCGCAGGTTGTCACGGCGATGATCAAAGAGAAGCTGCAGGGTTAGAGGATTCGAAGATTTGAGATCGGGTGCCACACTGCGTGCCGTAGGCCGCTGTGTGTGAACCAGTCTTGATTGCCGGGAGAAGATTCGCACACAGCGGCCTACGGCACGCAGTATGGCACCCATCTTTATTTACTTGACGCCGCCAGCGCATCTTCGCGGATGTAGTTGAGTTTGGGGGCGGGTGGATCGGTTGATGGTGGGCCGCCGTCTTTGGTGCAGAGGACCCAGTGTTTTTCGGCGACTTCGTAGAGGCGGGCGTCCTTACCGCCGTAGCCGCCGTCGGGGTTTTGTTGGTCGATGTGCGGGGCGCAGGTGTAGCCTTCGGGGAAGTTCTCGACGATCGCACCGTCCATGACGGTGGGCAGTCGGTCGACGCGTCGACCTAGCACGGGCATGGATTTGAGCAGGCCCTTCGTGTAGGGGTGCATCGGGTTGTCGAAGATGTCGTAGACGTTGGCGTACTCGACGATTCGGCCGGAGTACATGACGGCGACGACGTCCGCGTTCTCCGCGACGACGCCGAGGTCGTGCGTGATGAGCATGATGGCCATCTGCTTTTCGTGTTGCAGCTTGCGGAGTAGCTCGAGGATCTGGGCTTGGATGGTGACGTCCAGCGCGGTGGTCGGCTCGTCGGCGAGCAGCAGGGCGGGCTGACACGCCAGGGCCATAGCGATCATGACGCGCTGCCGCATCCCGCCGGAGAGTTGGTGGGGGTATTCGCTGAGTCGGCTTTTGGGGTCGGCGATGCCGACATCGCGGAGTGCTTTTTCAGCGATCGCTAGCGCGCCGTCTTTGCCGACGCTCTGATGGAGCAGGATCGCTTCGAGGACTTGTTCGCCGATGGTGTAGACGGGGTTGAGCGAGGTCATCGGCTCTTGGAAGATCATGGCGATATCGTTGCCGCGGACCTTGCGCATCTGTTTGTCGCTGTAGTCGAGCAGGTTGACATGCGGCTTGGTCGGGTCGGCGGTCCAGAGGATCTCGCCGTGATCGGTGCGGCCCGGCGGGTGTGGGATGAGTTGCAGGACGCTTAGTGCGCTGACAGATTTACCCGATCCGGACTCGCCAACAACGGCGAGCGTTTGGGCCGGATAGATGGACATGGAGACGTGGTCGGCGGCTTGGACGCGTCGGCCACCTGCGCCGCCGGGGAAGCTGACGGCGAGGTTGTTGATTTCAAGTACGGGTTCTTGGCTCATAGGTTTGCCTTGTTGTATAGCTTAATCAACAGCTTTGGGGTCGATGACATCACGCAGTGCTTCGCCGATGAGGTTGTAGGCAAAGACGGTGAGGAAGATGGCCAGGCCGGGGAAGATCGCCAGCCACCAGGAGAAGGATCCGCCTTGACGGGCTTGGTCGAGCATCTGTCCCCAGCTTGATTCGGTGGGTTCGAGGCCGAGGCCTAGGAAGCTTAGTGTTGCCTCGGTCATGATGGCGCCTGCGATGCCGAAGCTGGCTCCGACGAGGACGGGCGCGACGCCGTTGGGCAGCATGTGCCTAAAGAGGATCAGGTGCAGGGGTGTGCCCGCGGCCCGCGCGGCCATGACGTAGTCCATGTTGCGGAGCTTGAGGAATTCGGCGCGGACGAAGTAGGCGTAGCCGACCCAGCCGGTGAGTCCGAGGACGACCATCATGAGGATCAGCGATCGGCCGTAGAACGCGACGATCATGATGAGGAGCATGATGACGGGGATGGACGCAAAGATCTCGACGAGGCGGAGGCCGATGAGATCGACCCATCCGGCGAAGTAGCCGAGCAGCCCGCCGATGATGATGCCGATGACGACGGCGATGCCCGTTGAGATGAATCCGATGTAGAGCGCGATGCGTGAGCCATGGATCATTCGCGCGGCGAGGTCTTGGCCTGAACTGGTCGTGCCCATGATGTGGAATCGGCTCTCGGGCTCGAGTGTTTCAAAGCGGTCGAGGACGAGGTTGACTTGTTCGTTGACCGACTCGCCGCCCTGTGCGGAATAGCTGGGCGACTGTTGGTAGGCCTGCCACAGGAGGACTTCGGCTTTGCGTGCGTCTTCGATGGTCTGCGGGATCGGGATGTCTTTGCCCGATGCGTCGGTGACTTCGTAGAGGCGGATGCCGTAGTAGCGCTCGGCTTCGCTCTGCATCTCACGGGCGATGTCGGCGACGGTCGGGTGCGAGCCGGGCGGGCGGAGGATGTTACGGACGCCGACGTTTTCTGCATCGATCGTGGTCTGGTCGCTGATCGTGTCGTTAGGCGAATACGGGACGAGCGGGAACCACGCGCCGCTGGCTCGGCCCTCGTCGAGTGCGATGCGGTAGAAGTGGTCCGGCGGCGTGTCGATCCGCGGCGGCTCGATGCGCGTCACCGGGTTAAGTAGCAGCACCAACGCCCCGGCACAGACCACGCAGCTGGCGATCAGCATCGGCAGGTGCGTGCGTAAACGGATCTGCGACACAGCGAACAGACCCAGCGTGGCGAGCCCGATCACCGTCCACTGTAACCACCACCATGCCATGGACCACTTGCTGCTGCTAAGTGCGTCGACGTTGGCCTTGGATGCGTCGTTGTCGAGGGTGGTCTGGTTCGATGCGATCGCGCTGGCGAGTTCCTGGTACTGATTGAGCAGGTAGAACACCATCGACCCGGCGAAAACGGTACACATCCCCGCGACCCAGATCCAGAACACCTTGCCCCCGGCCTTCGCAAACGCCAAACAACCAACGGCAAGTACAAAGCCCGCGATGAAGAGCGCGTCCTGCGGTGTGAGTAGTTCAAAGAGCGGGAAGCGCAAGCCCGTGCCGAGCTCCGGGTCGTCGACGCGCCACATCAATGGGCGCGAGTTAGCGAGGAAAGGTGCCCACACGGCGAGTATGGCGGTGATGCCGATCCAGATGCCGCCGATGAGTGCGCCGGTCTTGCCGAAGAGTCGCAGGGTGGTCTGCGCGAGCAGGCTGCGGCGCTTGCGCACGTCGTGTTTGTTCAGCTCGGCGGGGGCTGTATCAGTCATAGGTCACCCTCGGATCCGCGGCGGCGTAGAGGATGTCTCGCAGCAGGAGCGAGAAGAGCGAAAGGACCGAGCCGACGAGCGTCGTGGCCATGACGATGTTGATGTCTGCGTTCTTGGCCGCGTCGATGGTGAGCAGGCCCATGCCTTGAATGGAGAAGATGTACTCGACGACGAACGAGCCGACGAAGAGGCTAGGCAGGATCGCGGCGGCCATCGTGATCAGCGGCAGAAGCGAGTTACGCAGCACGTGCCGAAACAGGATGTGGTTCTCGGCGACACCCTTGGCCCGCGCGGTGCGGACGAAGTCGGCTGAGATCGTTTCGAGCACCGACCCCCGCATCACCTTCGTCAGGTACGCGAAGCCCGCATAGGTCAGGCAGATCACCGGCAAGAACAAGTGCCAAGCGAAGTCAACGAGGTAGCCGCGATGAAGCTGGCCATCGACCATGTGCGGCAGGTAAGGCATCGTGTCCGCTTGCAGGTGGTGTACGCCGGATGCGGGGAACCATCGCAGGTACTGCGCGTTGGCGAGGTACGCGATAAGCAGTGTGCCCGCCAAGATCACCGGCACCGAGTACAGCGCGAGCATGATGACGCCCGACACGACGTCGAACACGCCGCCGCGCCGCCGCGCCGCCAACACGCCTGCGATGATCGAGACGATATAGATCAGCGGCAGGGTGATCAGGTTCATGATGAGCGTGATGGGCAGGCGTTCGACGATGAGGTCGCCGACGTTGCGGTTATTTTTATCCGTGCCCAGGTCCGAGCCCCATAGCTTGATGGCGCTGTAGCGGATGCGTGACTTGTTAATCGCGCTGAAGCCGACTTCGCGGAGCAGGTCGCCGACGGCTCTGTCGGGGTTGGTCTGATGTGTCGTGCCGATGCCGTCCCAGAAATCACTCGCGCCCAAAGGCTCGGCATCGATCAGTTCAAACAGATCCGCAGCGGGCCCAGCGTAACCCGGCTCTGCCTTTATTTGTACCGGGACGGGTTCGGCGACCGCCGCATCAAACATCGCGATCACCTCTTGCGGCGACTTGCCGGAGTACATCGCTATCGTGAGGATGAGGTCGCGTTTGGTTTCTTGTTCCCGTGGCGACTTGATCCAGTCTTTGTCGGCAAGCTCAGCCAGTGTGTTGCGTTTGTCTTCGTCGGTCCACTCGAAGTCGCCGGTCATCTTGAAACCGACGGGCGAGACCTGATTGAGCCAGCGGAAGTACTGGACGTAGACGGGCTTGTCGAGGGCGTAGCGGTTGGTGATCTCTTGCTTGAGCCTTCGGGCCTCGACGCCCATGGACTGGTTGCCCTCGTTGAGAGACGCCTCGAACCCACCGGGGGCTTTGGCCATGATGAAGAACACGAGCATGGTGACCCCGATGAGTGTGGGGATCATCAGTAGCAGCCGGCGGATGATGTAGGTCAGCATCGGTCTGCGCTCGGGGTGGCGTAATGCGGGGGCGGGTCAGGTCGGGCGTTGGTCGGCGAACAATGCGTTGCGTTAGTCGCTGTGCAGTTGCGATGGGCCGGGCACGTAGTACTCGTACGCGTTATTCATTCCGAGGCTGGTGGGCTCAACATTTTTAATTCGCTTATCCACGAATACGATGGTCTTACGGTTGAACATGAAGGTATAGGGCTGTTGCTCGTAGAGCAGGGCGTGTGCTTTGTGCCAGAGGCGTTTGCCCTGTTCGCGATTCACGGTGGTTCGTGCGGTCTCGATGGCTTTGTCGAGCTCGTCGTTTTGGTGGAAGGTGTAGTTGTTCCCGCCGTCTTCGACTTGGGTGGAGTGGAACATCTGGTACAGGTCTGAATCAACCGCGCCGCCCCAGCCAAGCATGATCGCGTCGTAGGTCCGGTCGCCTAGTTTTTGTTGCATGGCCGGCCAGTCCATCGGGTTGAGGTTCATCTCGATACCCGCCTGCCGCATGGACTCTTTCATCATGAGGGCGAGGTCTTGCGACTCTTGCGAGTTGGCGGAGTAGATGAACTCAAAGCGGAACGGCGCACCGGCCTCGGACTCGCGCAGGCCGTCGCCGTTGCGGTCGATGTAGCCCGCCTCGGCGAGTAGTTTTTTGGCGCGTTCAGGATCGAAAGGCCAAGGCTTGATCTCCGGATCGTCCTGCCAACCAAGCGGGTGGAACGGGCCGGTCGCGGGGGTCACGAGGTTGTCGTAGATCCGGCTGGCGATGCCTTGACGATCGACGAGCAGCGACATGGCTTGTCGGACACGTTGGTCGGCAAAGGGTGTGGCTCGGCCGTTCTTCTGCTGGTTCCAGCCGATGTAGCTGTAACCGCTGGCGACGTACTCGAACTCGTACAGCGTGGCTTGGTCGCGGAGTTGTTCGTCGGAAGAGAGTGTGCGGTACATCGACGCGATCACGCTGAAGCGATCGATCTCGCGGTTGCGGAGCTGCGCGAGCCTCGCGGTGTCGTCAAGGATCTCGCGCCAGATGACTTTGTCTAGCGGTGGCCGCGGGCCCCAGTAGTTGTCGTTGCGTACGAGCTCGATCTTCTGCGTGCCCGGCTGCCACTCTTCAGGTGGGACCGACAGCTTGTACGGCCCAGAGCCCAAGATCAGCCCGGGCATCTTGTTGTACTGATCGATTGTGAACTGCTTGACCCAGTGCTCGGGCAGGATCTGAAGGTACATGCCAGTCACGGTCAACGCCTGGAAGTAAGGCTCGCGGTACTTGAACTGCACCGTATGCTCGTCGATCGCCGTGACCGATTCAAACTTCTCGAAGTATGTACGGGTCCGCGGTGCATCGACGCGCGGGTTCATCACCCATTCATAGGTGAACACGACGTCGTTCGCGTTCATCGGGTGCCCATCGGAGAACACGACGTCATCACGCATGTGGTACGTGATCGTCAGCCCGTCGTCGGACACTTCCCACTTCTCGGCGACCCATGGCTTGTACTCAAGCGTCACCGGGTCCACCGTGATCAGTGTGTCCAACATGTACTCAGCGATTCGGCTCGCGTAGATATCCCCGGCGATGTACGGCGTCAGGCTCTTGACGGTCGTCGCAAACGCATCAATGAAATAATCGCCCTCGGCAAAGTCCGCAGACTTCGGCAGGTCGGCGACGCGCTCAAAGGTCTTGTCATCCGAAAAGTCTTTGCTTCCTAGGGTCACGCCTTCGTTGAGCCTAGGACCTTGACCTTGAGCCGCGCTGGACTCGAGCACGGTGATGAGGTTCTCGACCCCGCCCCGCAAGGCATCTTGGTCTCGCTTCATCTGCGAGAGTTCGCGTTTGTAGAGGTCTACGGATTCGCGTTGCTCTTTGAGTTGGCTGAGGGTCTCTTGGAGGACGTCCCACTGCCTGCGGTCTTGGCCCCACATCGACAGCAGCACGAGGCCGCCGACACCCAGCACGAGCACGATCATCACGACGTCTTTGATGTTGAAGCGGTTGTCCATAAGTCTTACCTGTTCTCAATCGCTACGGGTCAAGGCCGGTTGATTTACGTACCACGCTTTTTGCTGCGTGGGTCAAAGCGCTCGCGCATCGCATCGCCCATGAAGTTCAGGCTCAAAAGTGTCAAGCCAAGCAGCACGCACGGGAACACGAGCAGCCACCACTTGAACTCATCGATCAGCGCGGGGATCGCGAGAGCGGGTAGCTCCTTGATGCCTTCGCTGGCGAGCTGGCCCCAGCTGGGGAGCGGAGGCGTCACGCCGATGCCGAGGAAACTCAGAAAGCTCTCCTGAAGAATCGCCTGGGGCACGGCCAACGTCGTATAAACGACGATCGGGCCGATGAGGTTCGGCAGTAAGTGCACACGCATGATCCGTGCGGTGGTCATGCCTTGTGCGCGGGCCGCTTCGATGAACGGCTCGGTCCGTAGGCTCAGCACCTGTCCACGGATGACACGAGCCATCGTCAGCCAGCTGACCCCGCCGATGGCGACGACGAGCGTGATGAGGTTGACGATTAGTGGGTTCTGCTGGAGGACGTCCAGCAAGAACGGTGCGTCGTAAGTCGGATCGCTTTTCGCTCTGTTGGCGACATATGCGTTGAGCCGATCGATCACCCCGGTGACCGCGACGGACAGCAGGACGACGAGCAGCAGGTATGGCAGGCCGTAGAGCACGTCGACGATTCGCATCATGAACGAGTCAACGCGTCCGCCGAGATATCCCGCGGTGGTGCCCCAGGTGACGCCGATGAACACTGCCATTAGCGCGGCACAAATCCCCACACCCAGCGAGATTGCTCCACCAAGCAGGCAGCGAACAAAGACCGATCTGCCTTGTTGGTCGGTACCCATGGGCTCGAAGCCGGAGAACGTTTTGATCTCAGCGGGCTCGCCTTCAGCGGGCACGACAGAGCGTGTGAACTGAACGAAGCCCGGCCATTGCTCTTGGATTTCGATTTCGACGTCTTTGCCTTCTTCGACAACCGTCGCGTCGTAGCGGAGGTCGTTGTAGCGTTGGCCTTTGTCGTCGGTGCTTGGGGTGCCGAGCGTCCAGAAGAGCGAGAAGAAGCAAGGCAGCGCGATGAATAGAAAAAGGAACGTGCCAAAACGGCCTGCGGTTAGGCGTGGCAGTCGTGCTCGCTCAGCGGGCGTTGGTACATCGGAATCGTCCGTGGGCATCGGAGCGGCATCATAGCGGATTAAGCGAGACGCGAGGGAGAGTTGTGACCGAGAGTGGGGAGGTCAAGGCATCGTTGGGGTGCACGCTCACAATTCATGCCTCACTCCCAACTCTCCCTCTCGACTCCCAACTATAATTACGTCATGCCTCCTCGCAACACCAATCAGCGACGTGCCATCCGCCAAGCAATCGAAGATACAGGCCGACCCTTGGACGCCAATGAAGTCCTCGAAGCGGCGAAGTCCGAAAACCTCGGCATGGCCACCGTCTACCGCACGCTCAAACTCGGCGTAGAAGAGGGCTGGCTCGCAACCGTCGATCTGCCCAACGCGCCGACCCGCTATGAAATGGCGGGCAAGCAGCACCACCACCACTTTGAGTGCCGAAAGTGCCAGCGCGTCTTCGAGGTCCACGGCTGCCCCGGCAACCTGAACCCACTCATCCCCGAAGGCTTCACGCTCGAAGATCACGAAGTGATTCTCTACGGCCTGTGCAAGCAGTGTGCGTAGTGACCGAGAGTTGGGAGGAGAGGGACAGTGAAAGGCAAGCGCGTATTCCCCTTGCTGCCTTTCACTCTCCCTCTCAACTTTTATTCTCACCTCGCTCGCCTACCCCCACACTTCGTCGAACTTTTCTTCTTTGAAGCCGACCGTTATTTGATCGCCTTCGATACAGATCGGGCGTTTGACCATGTAGCCGTCGCCGGACAGGAGCTTGATCGCGTCGTCGTTGCTGAGCAGCGGGAGCTTGTGCTTCATGTTCGACTCGCGGTACTGCGTGCCGGACCGGTTGAAAAGCTCTTTGATGCCATAGCCCGCGTCGAGTGCTTTTTTAAGCTCGGTTTGTTTCGGCGGCGTCTTGGTGATGTCGACAAAGTCGTAGGCCAGGCCTTTGGCGTCGAGCCACTTCGTTGCTTTTCGGCAGGTGCCGCATTTCATGTAGCCATACAGTTTCATATCAAACTCCGTCGTGTAGCGGTAGACGCGCAGCGTCCCGTTGTTAGGTGTTAGCAGTCGTCGCCAAGGCCATCGAGCGTGAGCCTGATCGCGTCGGCGGTGTCTTGATTCGTGAAGTAGCGTAGGTGGGATCGCATCATAATGCCGCCTTTAAGCCGAGATCGTGTCGCGCGGACGCGGACATCCAGCGGCGCGGTGCCGTCAAACAGCCGGAAGATTTCGTCTGTAGCGAACCCGAGCATATCGTATTCGTCCCAAACGTTGGTCCATCGGCAGATCGTCCGGGGCACTGTCACAGGCTCACCCTCGAAGGCGGGGACACCCTCTCGCGGATCGAGTAAGTGGAAAAATGCGGGCTGGCTCCCCATCGTCACCAGTGCCTCGATGTGCAGCGCATCATGGTTTAAGCAGGCAAGGTCAAACGATACCACCCCGCCCAGCGAGTGCGCGACGACTTTGATCGGCTGATCAATCGTCCCCGCCTTGTCGCCGAGTTCTCGTTGGATGACTTCCCGAACGCGGGCGTGGATCTTTTCGCGGTAGGTATGGCTTTGGTAGACGATGACATCCGCGATGAAGGGCAGGGTCTGCTGCGTCAGCCACAGGCGTATGTCCTGAAATTTATCGCCGAAGTAGCCGTGCACACGTGAGCGAGCGTCGGTGCTGCGTTTTTTAGAAGCCCGCGTGATGACCGCAGATCGTTGGCGATCGCCCTTTCGTCGCTCGATCCACGCGCGGACTCTGCCCTTGTTCCGTGACCACGGCCGAGCCACCGCTTCATGCACCATGTTTGAAAAACCCGTCGCACTCGTCGTGTGCCGACCGATCACTTTGTGCAGGTACGTATCGTCCGCGCCGAGATCGCCCCAGTACACCGGGATGAGTTCGTAGTCATCGCCAATCAGCGCGTTGAGCGAGGCGGCGTACTTCACCACCTTCTCTTCACTGCGCATCGCGATGCCATGGATCAGTAAGACCTTTTCGGGCATGGCCTGATCATACGTTGGCAATGAATCTGCCGTACTTAAATACCACTAGGTATCGCTCTACCCCAAAACGTGTCGGGCTATAGAAAACCCCCGCCTTACGGCAGGGGCTGATGGGATACACAGATGAATCGTTGCAGCTTAGGCCTTGGCCAAAACCCATACGGGTGTGCGGGTGTCTTCTTCTTCGGCTTCTTCTTCAGTCGTTTCTTCTTCAGCGTCGGCTTCGACGTCGGCTTCCGCTGCGCCTTCGGCCGGCTCGGCTTCTTCGGCTTCTTCTTCAACGGGCTTTGGCT
>JBGCDC010000245.1:0-2320 GCA_045105055.1 Phycisphaeraceae bacterium
CGCGGACTTAGATGGCCATTCGCTTGATGATGTGATTGATCAAAACACTGAAAGCAAGCACGATGTACTGCACTGGGCTTGGCGGACGGGATGGGCGGTTCGGCGGGGCGATTGGAAGCTGATTAAGCCGTTGCGGAGCGAGACGCTTGAGCTAGTGAGTCTGACGGGCGATGAGCCGGAGACGATGAACTACGCGGGGCAGCGTCCTGAGATAGTGGCTGAGTTGTTTGCGCTACATCAGGCTTGGCTCGCCGAGGTCACGCCAAGCGAAGCCGCTGGCCGGTAAGCTAGCCCAAGCATTCGCAAGCTGATACATAAGGAGCCCGTGATGCGTTTCTCTTTTGTTGGTCTTTTTTCGGTCGCTTTATTATTGATGGGTTGCCAATCGCAATCGCACGCGACGCAGGCGCCGCCGAACATTGTCATCATTCTTGCCGACGACTTGGGCTTTGGCGATCTGTCTTGCTATAACCCCGAGTCGAAAGTGCAGACGCCCAACCTCGATGCGCTCGCAAAGCAGGGCATGCGTTTTACCGATGGGCATAGCCCGGCGACGGTGTGCACGCCAACGCGTTTTTCGATGATGACCGGTGCGATGTCGTTTCGTAACGGCAAGTCGCCTGTGTTTACCGGCGTCGGTGGGCCTAGCTTGATCGCTGAGGATCGCGTCACGCTGCCGGAGCTCTTGCGCGATGCGGGCTACGCGACGGCGATGTTCGGCAAGTGGCACATCGGCGTCACGGCTTACGATGCGCAAGGTCAGCCCATCAACCAGAACGGGCTCAAGGGTGTTGAACGGATCGATTACAACCGAGCGATCCGTGGTGGGCCGATCGATCACGGCTTTGACGAGTTCTTCGGCACGGTCTGTTGCCCAACGACCGACTGGCTCTACGCCTATATGGTCGGCGACCGCATCCCCGTCCCGCCTGTTGGCGTGATCGACAAGTCGCCTTACCCAAAGAACGCGTACACGAATGACTTCCGTCCCGGCCTCGCTGCGCCGGACTTTGACGCGTCGGAAGTGGACATGGTGTTCCTCGATAAGAGTAAAGCGTTTATTGAATCACATGTTGAGAAGACGCGGGATAAGCCGTTCTTCTTGTTCCACTCGATGCAGGCGGTGCACCTGCCTTCAATTCCCGCGAAGCAGTTCCGTGGCAAGACAAACGCTGGTCCGCATGGTGACTTCATCCATCAGATGGATTGGATCGTTGGCGAGCTAATGAAGACGCTTGACGCGCAAGGCATCGCGGATAACACGCTGGTGGTGTTCTGTTCGGACAATGGGCCGGAGGTGCCCACGGTGATACACATGCGTAAGGATCACGATCACGACGGTGCCCGGCCTTGGCGCGGGGTGAAACGCGATGCGTGGGAAGGCGGGCATCGCACGCCGCTGTTGGTGAAGTGGCCTAGCAAGGTGCAGGCGGGTACCGATTCGGCGCAGCTGATGAGCCTCACGGATTTGTATGCGACCTGCGCCGCGATCGTGGGCAAGCCCATCTCCAACAACGATGCGGAGGACAGCTACGACATGCTGCCAGTGTTGCTTGGTGAGCAGGGCGATGCGCAGCTTCGGCCGTACCTGATCCAGCAGACACACTGGTCGCAGGAACTCTCCATCCGCGTCGGCCAGTGGAAGTATCTTGACCACAAAGGCTCGGGCGGAAACAACTACGACCGCGCGGGTACGGATTGGAGCATGAACCCCTATAAGCTGCCGGACACCGACCCCGACGCTCCGGGCCAGCTTTACAACCTCGCCAGCGACCCCGGCGAGACGACGAATGTTTACAGCAAGCACCCCGAGATCGTGGCCAAGCTCAAGGCCATGCTGGATGCCTCTGTGGAATCAGGCCGAAGCTCGCCGCTGCGTTAAAAAAGTGAAAACAGGTGACAACTAGCTGTCACTCGATCTAAATTATGCCGTGACAGAGCTGATGGAGCCTGTTACATTCGTTACCGAACCGCACCCAAACGGAGATAGGATGCTCGCCATGCGAAAGATTGCTTCGATTGCCCTAGCCGCTGCCGTATTGCTCGTCGGGTCTGGGCCTGTTTCCGGGCAGGTCTTGATCAGCGAGGTCATGTACAACCCTGATTCGTACGAGGGCGGCATCGGCAAAGACGCGAAACCCAACCAGACGGAATGGGTCGAGCTCTACAACGCTGGCGACAAAGCGGTCTCGCTGGCGGGCTTCTATCTCCAAGACGAGGACGGCAGGACCGAGCCGCTGCCCAGCTCCGCCAAGATCGAGCCTGGCCAAGCCATTGTTCTGATCCCCGGCACGCAGTCCGTCTCCGACTTTCAGAAAGC